>NZ_JBIGIN010000007.1:0-179923 GCF_043558715.1 Scandinavium sp. M-37 | reverse complement strand
GGTTGAGTGGCTGGTTAGTGTTTTGGCGAATACAAAACTAACCACTTTTACCGCCGTTTTCTATTGGTTCACGCTTAACCGCGATGAACCTCTTTTTTTAGCGAACCACCAGCACCGGCACATGCGCGTGACGGATAACGCTGGACGCATTCGACCCCAGTAAATGGGTGGCAATCGATGGATTTCGCGAACCAATCACCACCACGTCAGCGTTCAACTCTTCGGCAAGCTCATTGACCGCGTCACGCACGCTGCCCATTACGACATGGATTTTGATCCGCGAAGGGTCGAGAGTGAAATGCTCAACCATGGTTTTCAGGCGCGTTTCCGCTTCACTGTACAGATGCTCTTCAAAGCGACGCAGATCGGCTGCAAAGCGGGTCATGGTCAGGCTGGCAGAGCCTGGCAGGACGTGCAAAAGGTGAATGATGCCATTCTGTTGGGCGAGAAACTCCGCATGGCGTACGGCCTTGTCGCTTAGCGCCATTTCAAAGACATCAACCGGCATAATAATGGTGTTGTACATATCTTTCCCTCCTTCTTTGTATGGTTTTATCTAACCATTTTCGACGGGGGATTTGTGTCATTCACGTCGCAAATATCATCTTCGGGCGGGGAGGGGAGGGTAAATTTTGCTGGCGAGGCAAACGGAAAGAGGATGTGGGGGACATCCTCTGAACAAGACGGGTCAGACGCGTTTAGCGGTGAAATTCACCCGCGGCTTCAGGCTGGTACAGCAGTTCGAGCACTTCTAAATGTGCTTCGGTGCCGTTCGGCAGCTTCCAGTGAATGGTGTCCCCAACGCGAAGGCCTAGCAGGGCTGCACCGACCGGAGCCAGTACCGAAAGCTGGGTGGCGCTGTCGGTCATTTTTGCCGGGAACACCAGGGTGCGCACGCGCTCTTCATCGGTGCTCAAATCGCGGAAACGGACCTGGCTGTTCATGCTGACAACGTTGTGCGGCATCGCCTGTGGGGAGCACATCTGCGCCCGATCCAGTTCGTCATTCAGCGCAGCGGCAACCGGTGAGGTGGCCCACTCTGGCTGTTCCAGCAGGCGGTCGATGCGTTCGGCATCGAACTCATTAATGATGATGGCGGGTCTGGTCATTGTTGACTCCATGTTTTCCAGGTTGAAATCCAGTTGCTTGTTTCCAAAAGAAAACCCTCGTCGTACAGGACGAGGGTTTAGGGTCTGACCATCATACTGACTGTGGTCGGATCTTTGAAGTGATTCAGCTCACATTAGAAGATTAGGCTGCCAATCAGCGCGAACAAGAAGGCCAGGCCGCCCAGCAGCGTTTCCATCACCGTCCAGGTTTTCAGGGTGGTCTTCTCATCCATTTCCAGGAAGCGACCCACCAGCCAGAAACCGGAGTCGTTAACGTGTGACAGCACCGTGGCACCACCGGCGATAGCGATCACGATAAAGCACAGATCAAGCTGGCTGATACCCGTCGTGGCCTGCACCATCGGCGCGACCAGCGCGGCGGTGGTTGTCAGGGCGACTGTGGCGGAACCTTGCGCCACGCGCAGCGCCGTGGAAATCACGAAGGCGGCGACAATAACCGGCATCCCGGTGTCTGACAGCACGCCAGCCAGAGCATCACCAATGCCGCTGGCACGCAGAACGCCGCCGAACATACCGCCTGCGCCAGTCACCAGAATGATGCCGCAGATGGGACCTAATGCGCCGTCACAGATTTTTTCCAGATGCTTAAGGCTGTGCTGACGGCTGAAAACGGCCAGCGCAAAGAACACGGTGATCAGCAGCGCTACCGGGGTTTTGCCGAGCATACGCAGGAAGTTCACCACCACATCATCTTTCGCCACCCAGCCCAGAACGACCGCGGTATTGAGCCCCGTTTCGAGGAAAATCAGCACCAGCGGCATCAGCAGAATGGTCAGCACCATACCGAATGACGGCGGCTTGTGATTGGCATCGGCTTCAACGGTGCCGAGGAAAGAAGAAGGCAGTTTGATGTCGAATTTCTTGCCAGCATATTGGCCGTACAGGTACGCGCCGAGATACCAGGTTGGCAGGGCGATAATCAGGCCGACAATCACCAGTAGACCGATGTTGGCCCCGAGCAGTTCAGCTGCAGCAACCGGGCCCGGATGAGGCGGAACCAGCGCATGCATTACCGCAAAGGCACCCGCCGCCGGGAAGGCGTATTTCAGCGTCGAGCCGCCAAACTGCTTCGCGACGCTGAAAATAATCGGCAGCATCACCACCAGACCGGCGTCGAAGAAAATCGGGAAGCCGAACAGCAGGGAGGCGACACCGAGTGCAAACGGCGCGCGATGTGCGCCAAATTTACCAATCAGCGTATCGGCCAGCACTTTTGCCCCGCCGGAGACTTCCAGCAGGCGGCCAATCATTGCACCCAGACCGACCAGCAGCGCCACGCCCGCTAGCGTGCCGCCAAAGCCGGTCAGTAATGTTGGAACCACTTTATCGAAAGGCACTTTTGTCAGCAGCGCCACCACGATGCTGACCAGGGTTAAGGCTAAAAAGGCATGCACTTTGAAGCGCATGATCAAGACCAGCAGCAGGGCGACGGCCCCTGCAGCGATGCCGAGCAGCGTACCGGCTCCCAATGCGTTCGTAACTTCTGTCATCTTAATATCCTCTGTAGGGTGACAGCTAATGGGTAGTGATAGCCTGGCTAAATCCCTGCATTTATCACTGATACCGGTAACATGATACTGGTAACATAGCGGGGGTTGTAAATACGCTCCGGGACGTTTATTAACACTTTGCGACGGCCGTCAAATATCCTGAACATTTATCGATTCGAATAAAATATGTTCGATAGACGTGATGGATTTCAAATCTGGCATATCCTTGATAAGCACCGCTGCGCCTTCCGGCGTCAGCATTTTTCCAGAAACAGGAGATTCCATGAGCGGTTACGACAAATTGACCCTAAAAGATGGCAGCACGCTCTATTTCAAAGACTGGGGGAGCGGACAGCCGATTGTGTTCAGCCACGGCTGGCCGCTAACGGCAGATGCGTTCGAAGACCAGATGCTGTTTCTCGGCTCGAAGGGATATCGGGTGATTGCTCATGACCGACGCGGCCACGGCCGTTCGTCCCAGACCTGGGACGGTAATAACATGGATCAATATGCCGACGATCTCGCCGAGCTGACGGCACATCTGGATCTGAAAGATGCGGTCCACGTCGGGCACTCCACCGGCGGGGGCGAAGTGGCGCGGTATATTGGCCGCCACGGCACCAGCCGGGTGGCAAAGGCGGTGTTGATTAGCGCGGTGACGCCTATCATGGTGAAAACCGATTTTAACCCGAACGGCGTGCCGATTGAGGTGTTTGACGGCATCCGCGAGGGCGTAGTGAAGGACCGTGGGGCATTCTTCCATGAACTGACGATGGCGTTTTACGGCTATAACCGCGCAGGAGCAAACATCTCGGAAGTGGTTCGTGCCGGCTTCGTCGCACAGGGCTTACAGGGCTCTATCAAATCGCTTTATGACTGTATTAAGGCGTTTTCGGAAACGGACCTGCGCGACGATTTAGCGCGGATGACCATCCCGACGTTAGTCATTCATGGCGACGATGATCAGATTGTCCCGTTCGAGACCTGCGGCAAAGTGGCCGCTGAAGCTCTGCCGCACGGCGAGCTAAAGGTGTATCCGGGCGGCTCCCACGGAATTTGCACCACCCACAAACAGCAGATCAACGAAGATCTGCTGGCATTCCTCAAAGCGTAACGGCGATGCCCGGTACGTGATGTGCCGGGCGTACACTTCCCCCTCTAACAGGCTACACTGACGGTTTTCTCCTTTCAGGGCCAGACAATGCCGGTCACTCAACTTCCAGCCGATCAGCGCTTTTTTGCCGACCTGCTCAGCGGACTGGTGCTTAATCCCCAGCAGCTTGGTCGCGTGTGGTTTGCCAGCGCGCCGAAAACCCCGCCAGCGGGTAGCCTGTGTCTGGATTTGCCGCGTCTTGACGTGGTATTACGCGGTGAATATGGCAATAAGCTGGAGCAGGCGCAGCGGACGTTGACCCAGGGCGAGATGCTGTTTATCCCGCCGCGTGCCGCCAATTTGCCGCTGTTCACCCGTTCGACGATGGTGCTGAGTATGGTTTTTGCCCCTGCGTGGACCGGAATGGCATTTTATGACTGCCGGAGCGGCGGCACGCCAGGCCCGCTGCGCAAGATTGAAATCGCCCATCAGCAGCGCGGGGAAGGGGAGGCAATGCTCACCGCCTTGACGCTGCTCAGCCGTTCTCCGCAGGATCAGTCGATCATCCAGCCCCTGATGCTCAGCTTTCTGCATCTGTGCCGTAAAAGCGTCACGACCCGCGCAGACGCGACCCCGACCCGGCCGCAGTTTCTGTATCAGAGCATGTGCAACTGGATCCAGGATAACTATGCGCAGCCGCTGACCCGCGAAGACGTGGCGGGCTTTTTTAACATTACCCCGAATCATTTGTCGCGGCTGTTCAGCCAGCAGGGCACGATGAGTTTTGTCGAGTATTTACGCTGGGTGAGGATGGCGAAGGCGCGGATGATTTTACAGAAGTCACCGCTGTCGATTGGCGATGTGGCGCTGCGCTGTGGCTATCCTGATGGCGACTATTTTAGCCGGGTGTTCCGGCGTCAGTTTGGCCTGACGCCGGGGGAGTATCGGGCACGTTTTCAGTAAGGTTACAGGCTCAGCTCTGTATTCAGCAGACGGTGCAGCGCCTCGGGATCGGTGGCTGCCAGTAGTGACTCGCGGAACGTTTTATTCACCAACTTACGCGCCAGTTGGGAGAAGACTTTCACGTGGTTAATCCCTTCGTGTTCGCCGAGGGTGAGCATGATAACCAGCTCCACGTCGCCCATTTCCGATTCCCAGTCTACCTGAGTGGGCAGCCGCGCCAGGCTGATACTTGAGTGGCGGATCCATGCCGATTTGGTGTGCGGAATCGCCACCCCAAAGCCCACCCCGGTGGTGACGATTTCTTCCCGCTGCCAGATATCCTCTTCCAGTTCGAGCGGATGCGCGGTGCGCCCGTTCACTGCCAGGTTGCCGCACAGCAGCTGGATAACCTGCTCTTTGCGATATGGCTTATCGACGAACAGAATGTTCTCTACCGCCAGCAGCGGGCGGGCGTCCTCTTCGGGGGTAAAGGTGCGCAGCAGGGTTTCTATCTCTTCCGGGCTGCGGCAGTCGCAGGCTTTATCGGCCAGCGCCCGACAGGCACGACTGTCGAGCTGGCGCAGCTGGCTTTTCACCGCCGGAATGCGCGGCCCGCTCATGCTCAGTTCGTCCAGTTCCAGGCCGAGCAGCAGCGGCAGATAGCGCGTTTCGCCACCCAGCTCACCGCAAATCCCCACCCATTTCCCATGCCGATGTGCAACGGTGATAATTTGGCGCAGCATGCGTAAAAACGACGGGGTGACCGGATTGTACAGCGGCGACACGCGCGGGTTATTGCGATCGACTGCATACAAATACTGGGTCATGTCGTTGGAGCCGACGCTGAAGAAATCCACTTCATCGCAGAAGTGGTCGATGATGTAGCACACCGACGGGACTTCCACCATGATGCCCAGCGGCAGGGACGCAGCAAAGCGCGCACCTTCCGCCTGCAGCTCGGCTTTGACCTGCTGCAGTTCGTTCTTCACCCACAGGATCTGGTCGAGGCTGTGGACCATCGGGATCATCAGCCGGGCCTGACCCACCGCGCCTGCACGCAAAATCGCTCTAAGCTGCGTGCGGAACAGCCCGGCAAATTCCGGGTAAATGCGCACCGCGCGATAGCCGAGGAACGGGTTTTCTTCCTGTGGAATATTCAGGTAGCTCAGCGGCTTATCGCCGCCGATGTCCATGGTACGGAAAATAACCGGTTTATCTCCCGCCGCCAGCAGCACCTGCTGATAGGTTTCAAACTGCTCTTGTTCATCGGGCGGCGTTGTCCTGTCCATGTACAGCATTTCGCTGCGGAACAGGCCGATGCCTTCTGCACCGTGGCTGAACGCCGCAGGCGCTTCCAGCGCGCTGCCGATATTCGCCCCCACCTCCAGCCGTTGTCCGTCACGGGAGAGGGCGCTCTGGGCCGCATCCCGGGTCTGACAGGCGATGCGTTGATCGGCCAGTTCACGCGCCAGGGTGTAATAACCCTGCACCGCCTCATTAGGCTCCAGCACCAGCACGCCGCACTGTCCGTCGAGGATAGCCGGTTTGTGTTCGAGTGCGCTGAGGTCGGCCACGCTCAGCCCGTTCAGTACGGGCACCGAGGCGGCGCGGGCGAGGATCAGCGTGTGCGACGTTGGGCCAGTTTTCTCCAGGATCATGCCTTTCAGCTGGCTCAGGTCGAGGCTCAGGAACTGGCTCGGGGTGAGATCGTCGGCGACCAGAATCGACGGACGACTCAGGCGCAGCACTTCCTGATTGCGGTACTGCGGCCAGGTGATGTGCAGCAGGCGCTCGCTGATATCGCGAATATCGCTGGCGCGTTCGCGCAGATAGTCGCTGCTGGAAGCCAGCAGTTTTTCGCAGATGGCTTCCATATTGTCGACGATCGCCGCCGCCAGACCCTGTTTTTCATCACGCATGATGCGGCGAATATTGCTGGCAAACTCATCGTCCTGAATCAGTGACAGATGCGCGCTGAGAATGGTTTTGCTCTCGCCGCCGAGCAGGCGCAGCTGTTGGTTGAGATTATCGGCCAGCTCTGCCAGACCGTACTCCAGACGGGTCATGTCTTCGGGGCTGGCAGGGATGGTGCGATAGCGATCCAGGCTGTCGCTGCGCCACAGGGTAATGTCCCCGCAGCCGATGCCGGTCGCCAGAATATTGCCTGCCAGCAGATGCGGATGCAGCCGTGAAAGCGAGCGGGGCAGGGGATGCGCGGTCGGTGACAGCGCCGCCGGTTGCACGCTGTCGCTATCAATAAAGTGATGCTGGAGATAGCTTTCCAGCGCCCGGCGCGCCGCTTCGGCATCGTTCCCGCTGATTTGGAGCGAACAGCTGTCGTTAAACAGCGTGCCGGTACTCACCAGCGCCAGCGAGCTTTTGGCATCGGCGTGGGTATTCAGGCGGTGGTTGATAAAGCGGATATCACTTTGCCACGCGCTGCATTGCTCTTTCAGCGCCCAGGCAGGGCGGGCGTGTAAGCCGTTGGGCAACGGGCACAGAAAATCAAGCGTCAGCATAACGGTTCCTGTAAGCACAAAATCAGCATCTGAAGTCCGTCAGATGAGAAACGGTTTTGGCATTCATGTCGTGAAGTAGGGCCACCAGCAGCTGGTGGGTGAGGCTGATATCGCCTGCATCGGCAATCGAGGCCGCGCAGTGTCCGTGCCGGGTCGGTGGGCCAAGGACCACGGTCGGGATCCCGGTGCCGATCAGGTGTATCGCCCCGCCGTCGGTGCCGCCGTTGCTGAACATGTCCCGTTGCAGGGAAATGGCGTAGCGAGCGGCGGTGTCTTCCACCCAGGCCGTCAGACGCGGCGGGGCGATCAGCGTTTTGTCATACATCACCAGCATCGGGCCTTCACCAATCTGGCGATGGTTGTCGCAGCCGTAATCAAAATTTTTGGCCCAGCAGGCGGTGTCCAGTACCAGCGCCAGGTCCGGGTTAAGCTTGCGGGTGGCGGTTTGTCCCCCGCGCAGCCCAACCTCTTCGCTGGAGCTGGCCACCAGCCAGACTTCGGCGTTGAGCGGGGTTTGATGCAGTTCGCGCAGCAGGCTGATGAGCAGATAACAGCCGAGCCTGTCGTCGAAGGCTTTACCCATCAGCCGATGATGAGGCAGCTCGCAAAACGGGGTGGCGAACGTTACGCGATCGCCCGGTTCCACCCCGGCTTCGGCCACCTCATCGGCGCTGCAGGCCCCGATATCGACCCGCAGTTTGGCCACTTCATTGCCATGCCGCTCGCCGTCGAGCAGCCCGTTAATTTTTACGCCGTAGCGGGTGGTTATCCGCACCGGCTGTAGTTCGCGGGCGGTCATGCGTACGTTGCCAATCGGGATAACGTCGATGGCACCTTCGCGCGAAATGCTGCGTACCATAAAGCCCACTTCGTCCATGTGTGCACAGACCATCACCTTCGGGCCCGTGCTTTCATTGAGACGAATGAGCACCGAGCCGAGGCCGTCAAACTGCACCTCTTTACCCAGGGCGTCCGCTTCGCGCAGCAGAATTTCCCGCACTTCCTGTTCGGAGGCCGCAATGGCATCGGCTTCGCTGAGCGCTTTCAGTAACGCGATATCCATCACGCCTCTCCCGTCATCAGCAGCGTTTTCGGGGTCTGGTAGAGCACCTCGGCACCGCTGTCGGTCACCAGCACCACGTCCTCGATGCGCACGCCGCCTTCACCTTCAAGATATATGCCCGGCTCTACTGTCAGTAGCATACCGGGGCGTAACAGGGTGGCGTCGGTCGGGGAGAAGCGCGGGTTTTCATGCACATCGATGCCGATGGCGTGCCCGGTGTTATGCCCAAAGTTCGGCCCGTAACCGGCACGGCTGATATGCTCTCTGGCGGCAGCATCAACCGTGTGACAGACCACGCCAGGACGCACGGCGGCAATGGCCGCCAGCTGTGCCTCAAGCACGGTCTGATACACCGCATACAGCGGCGACATTTCAGGCTGCGCAAACCGTCCCGCGACCAAAAAGGTGCGGGTAATATCAGAACAATATCCCTGGTATTGCGCGCCAAAATCGAGCGTCACCAGTTCGCCTGCGATGATGACTTTTTCCGACGCTTTGCCGTGAGGCAGCGCGCCGCGAGGGCCACTGGCGACTATCGTATCGAACGAGGGTTTCTCTGCCCCCTGTTGTTTCATGAACCACTCCAGCTCGGCGGCGACTTCACGTTCCCGCATTCCGGGCTGGATAAAACGGCGGATATGCTCGGCGGTGGCGTCGGCAATACGGCAGGCTTCGCGAATAAGCTGGATTTCGTCAGCGGTTTTTACCTGGCGCAGCGCGTCGAGCGACACGCTGACCAGCGAAGGATGCAGCGCCTCCTGCCAATCGCAGCCGGTTTGCCAGCTCACATGTTCACCTTCAAAGCCGAGGCGTTGCAGGCCTTCTTCCTGCGCAATCTGATTCACGATGCCGGGCATCGTGCGTCCGGCCTCCAGGCGATGCAGTTGATACCCTTGGGTACGGGCCGCCACGTCGCTGTAATAGCGGAAATCCACCAGGATGTGGGCGTGCTGCCGGGTGATCAGCACGTAGCCTGAACTGCTGGAGAAGCCCAGATGCGGGAGCTTGTTTGGCTTAGAGGAGATAAGCATCGCGTCTATCCGCTGGTGCGTCATCCACTCACGTATTGCCGTCAGCACTGCCATAGCCGTATTCCTCTTACAGGGTGTCGATTGCCAGCTTGCCGCGTTTATGCAGGCCGTTACGGATAAGCACCACCAGCAGCGCGGTGATCAGCGCCCCGACGGCAATACTCAGCATGTAGGCTCCCAGATTGGTCACTAGCGGCCAGGCCCAGATAGCGGATTCCGGGAACCACTGCACGGCACCGAGCGCGGTAGCGGTCATCGCCCCGGCAATGGCACCCGTCATGTAAGCCGGAAGGGTCGCTATCGGATTCTCCAACAGGAACGGGATAGCCCCTTCGCTGATGCCCATAAAGGCGAGGAACATCGCGGTTTTGCCTTGCGGATAGAGCTGCGGGCTGAACAGGCGTTTGCCGGTCAGACGGCGGTCAATCAGCGTCGCCAGCCCCAGACCAATCGGCGGAATAACAATCGCCACTGCGCGCGGGGTGATAGCCAGCACGTGGTCGGTGGTAAAGCCCAGCGCCACAAAACCCGCCGCTTTATTGATAGGCCCGCCGAGGTCAATCGCCGTCGCTGCGGCCATGCCTATCGCATACATCATCGACCCGGCCTGACCTGCCGCCAGCAGCAGCGTGCGCATCCCGGCGTTCAGCCAGCCGCCTATCGGGGTGATGACGTAATACATCGCCAGCATGACAAACAGGGCGGACAGAATCGGGATCAGGAAGGTGCTTTTGAACGCCAGCAGATACTGCGGCATGGCGATTTTCGCGTTCAGCCATTTCACCAGATACCCGGCGGCAATGGCGATAATCAGCGCCCCGATAAAGGTGGAGGGCACCGGTTTGGTTGCCAGCCAGCTCAGTTTCTCTGGGTCAAAGTTCAACACCAGCGTGGGCTGCGTGGCAACCAGGCCGCCGATAAAGCCCGCCGGGAAGGCCAGCTTGCCGCCGATGGAGTTGGCGACGAAGGCCGAGAACATTGGGATGGCGAAGCTAAACAGCAGCCCGCCGAAGGATTCCGTCAGATAGCCGAACTTGAGTACCGACAGATTAAAACCGGTGAATTTACCCGAGTTCAGCGCATCCATGATCCCCATGTCCGGCGGGATCTCCAGCCAGACATAGGCAATCAGCTGTGAAATGGCGAGGATCACCCCGCCCATGATAAGCGTTGGCACCATGCGGGAAATCCCCGACATGATGTGCTGTGGCAGTTCTTTCCAGAAGGCGGAACCTGATTCTACAGGCGCGGTGTTCAGCGCAATGGCTTCGCCGTCTGGCGAAGCGGGACGAATGGCGCTACGTTTTTTTATTGCCATTTCACACACCCTTGCGGTTGAGGATTACGGTTGTTCGGCAGCGATCAGTTCTTCAATCTCTTTCAGGGTGCCTGCCGCATTTTTAATGGCATCCTGAAGGGTGATTTCATACACGTCGCGGGTTTCAAAGCGTTCGTTATCTTCTGGCGTGATAGCGATGGCGTGGATGATGATGTCGGCGCTGGCGATATCCTGCGCGGTCAGCCGGTTCTGAATACCATCGGCCCCCTGAGTTTCAATTTTGACCTCGTAACCGGCTTCTGTGGCGGCATCTTCCAGCGCCTGCGCGGCCATAAAGGTGTGGGCCAGCCCCATTGGACAGGCACACAGTGCAATCAATTTCTTCGCCATGATGAACTCCTTGAGTAAACGTCGGGGTTGATTATGCTCAGAGCTTTCTGGCTTCCGTTACCGGATAAAAGATGCATTTGCTGGAATTTCGATGCACTGATAAGGAAGTGTGATGCGCATCCGTTTATAAGAAAAACGCATGGCACGTTGCAAAGAAGGGCGGAAGGACAACAAAGGGGCAAAGTCAGAGAGGGGAATCAGGCCGGGTCCACGTGGGTGGCCCGGCTGTGAACTTAGTTTCCGGCTTTATCGATAACGAACTGCGACCCGCAGTTACCCGGGTGCGGCTGAGGCAGGAGTGAGCCTTCCGCCAGCGGGGCATTAATGGCGTTGGTTTTAATCGCAATCTGCATTTCGGTCAGATAGGCGGGATTGCCGCTACAGGTTAACTTGAACGCTTTCACGCCCTGTTTGCCATAGCTTTTGACGACCGCGTCATTAAAGGCGCTGCGGCTGACGGTTTTCCCGTAGTTTTCGGCCAGGAAGGTGCCTAACGCACTCTGTTTAATTTCACCGTTGAGGCGCACCATGGTGCCGAAATAGGCGTCCGGATCGAAACCAAAGCACACCCCGTGCTTGGCATATTCATAGCGTTCCAGGCACGACGTGCCACCGCTACCCGGCATTACGTTGTTGAGCTTATTGGCCATTTCCAGCGACAGCCCGGTTTCGGCGGCGGCGCATTTCTGGCTGCCGCGCACTTCAGGCATGTTAGGGATGGGGCGTGTTGCGCAGCCGAAGCGCATCCAGCGGCGGTTATCCACGCCGCGTGCGGCGATAGATTTTGGCAGGCTGGGCCACAGGCCGTGAACCGTCAGATAACCGGTTTTATCCTTCACCTCTTTTTGCAACCGGCACTCGTCAGGTTCGTTTCGATTACGTTCGTGCATACTCTGGCAAAAGCCGGTTTGCCATGAGAGCGCCAGCACATAGCTGTCGAAATCGCCGTATTGGGTCGCGGTGAGCGGGTCGGCGTGTGCGAGAGGGGCGCCCAGCATCCACGCGGCGGCGCAGACGGCGGCTATATCCTTCCTGAACATGGTTTTTCCTGATTTCGGGATGAAAGATTTCAGAAACATTAAAGCACAAAAAAGGCGCCTTCAGGCGCCTTTTCATCACGGTACGTTATTAATGCACCACGGCCGCAGGCACCATGAGCTCGGTAGCAATGATCACCACCACCAGGCCGACCAGTACCGGAATCGAGGTGCGCTTAACCACTTCAAACGGCGAAATTTTTGCCATCCCGGCGACGGCCACCACCACGCCGGAAACTGGCGAAATGGTGCGTCCAAGGTTCGACGCTTGCAGCATTGGAATCGACAGGTACGCCGGGTTGATGCCGGAGCTGTGTGCCAGTTTTGGGATCATCTCGACGAAGGCATAGAACGGCGCGTTACCGGAGCCGGTGGTCATTGCCGCCAGCATGGTCAGCACGACCAGTACCAGCATCAGGATGATGCTTGCCGAGCCGAACGAGGTCGCGATGGAAATCAGGCTATCGATGAAGCCGATAGTGCTCAGACCCTGGGCGAAGACGCCCGCCGCAACCAGCAGCATGACCACGCTTGCGAAGGCATCCGCCATGCCGCGATATGCCACTTCCAGACCGGAGAAGACCTTCTGGGTGTTAAAGCCGCGGAAGAATTCCAGAATTGCCGCCAGCAGCATACAGATAACCAGGATGGTGATGATGTGCAGTTCCGGGCCCCATTTACCGTCAAAAATCAGCACGCCGATAATCGGGGTGAACGGCAGAATGGCATAGAACGACGGTGCGTTGGTGGTGATTTCGCTGACGTCGAGCATCTCGTGGGAGATGTTCTCTTTTTTATCGAGATAGCGCTGCCAGAAGAAGTGCGCCACCGCCATGCAGACAATCGCCGCGATGGAAATCGGCAGGGTGGTTTTAAAGGCAAAGTCAATCAGCGGCATCTCCGCCGCTTTCGCCGCCAGCACTACGTCGCCGGAGGTTGGAGAGAGGATAATTGCCGCCGGAGAGGCACAGATGGCGGCTGCGGCGCCACGGCTGATCCCCACGTTGACCATGACCGGGAACAGGGTGCCCATCAGCAATACGCCCAGCCCGGTAGCAGAAGAGACCGCCAGCGACATCAGGCACGCCACGAAATAAGCGGCAATCATCAGGATGTACGGTGAGTTGATGAGGCGCAGCGGTTTGGAGGTCAGTTTGACCACCATGTCATTCGCGCCGATGTGGGTCATGTAGGCGGCAAAACCGCACAGCATCATGATCATCATGCCCAGGTCGCCGCCACGGCTCATCAGCAGGATTTTTATGTATTCGACGATATCAGTGGCGGAGTAGCCGGTGCTGCTGGCGCTGGCTGGCAGGATTTTGTGGCCCATCAGGGCGCTGGCGATCAGCAGTACCAGGCCGCCAACGAACAGCACGCCCGTCGCGGAATAGCCTTTGATGATATAGCGGGCGACGCCCGCAATGACGACCACTCCGATGAGGAGCTCAAACAACGTTAGCATGATGGATTCCTGATGATTTTTTGTGACTACAGCCCAAAAAAAATGCTGAATAAAAAATAATAAGTAGAGGAATGTGCCCAATAAACGGCCAAACCTTACTGACGGAAATCAATAAATCGACAACCACGTCCCGCCAGCACGTCAAAATAAACGCCGCTATCACATTATATCTATTTATTTGGTGAATGTTTTGTATTCTAATGATGCGGAATTGAAACGTAAAAGTGAATGGAAATCAGTGGGTTCGACGGCGAGTGTAAAGAGTGTAAAAGTCGCTTTCGGTTCTTTTTTGTTGCCGCGTATACTCTGGCCACTTTTTCTTTTCGGCACTGACCGGCATTGATGATGAACGTTCCCTGGACTTATCGCCTGCGTTTCTTCCGGCGGCATCTTGCGATGCTGCTGGTGGCGTTTGGCGTGTTGATCCTGCAGAGCCAGCTGGCGCTGGCCTCTCATCAGTGTGACCTGAATCCGCTCGGCGCGAGCGTGATGCTCCAGCATATTGAGCATCAGGGCATGTCGTCGATAACGATGAAAACGCCGCTGTGCGAAAAGCACTGCGTACCGGACAGCGCGCAACAGACCAACGATCATCCGCCTGCTATGGCGCTGCCGACCACGGTCGCGCTGGCGGTTGTGGAAACCCCTTGTCAGTCAGTGTCCCGCGCTGGCTGGAGCCTCAAACCGCCCGCCGTGGGGCCACCGGCAACAATCCGCTTCTGCCGGTTCAGAGAATAAACACTCCCGATAACTCGCTTAATTTTTTTACTTTTAACGATTATCTGGAGAACACCATGAAATTTCTGCTTTCCACCGCGCTGATGGGCGCGCTGCTCGCTTTCGTCTTTTCCCCGGCTCAGGCCGCTGAACCCACTGCCGCTGTTAGCCCGTCAGCCCCGGTTTATCACGTAAAGGGTGTCATCAAAGCCATTTCTGCTAATGCCCTGACGCTTTCTCATGACGCGGTGCCTGAACTGCAATGGCCACCGATGACCATGCCCTTTGCGCTGGCTCAAACCCTCGAATTGCCCGTCATCAAGGTTGATGACCCGGTTGATTTCGACGTCACTCTGCGTGACGGACGCTACGAAATTATCGCCTTAACCGTTCGTCACTAAGCCGGGGAAAACCATGCACAAACATACGCTGAGCCTGTGGCTCGGCGGGGTGCTGTTCGCGTTGGTTCCCGTTTCTGCTTATGCAGAGTCGTGGACGCTCGCCCAGACCCTGACCGCCGCACGCCATTATTCCGCCGAACTTTCGGCCAGCCGCAATGAAGCCAGTGCGCTGGAGTCGATGGCCGACTCGGCGCGCGAACTGCCCGATCCGAAGCTCAAATTTGGCCTTGAAAATGTCCCTGTACAGGGCAATAGCGACCACCGTTTTACCCGCGAAGGCATGACCATGCAGAAGGTTGGCATCATGCAGCGCTACGTCAGCGAGGAGAAACGCTCTCGCAAAGCGGAAACGCTCCAGGCGCAGTCGCGCGGCGTGAATGCCAGGGCGCAGACGCTGCTGGCCACTCTTCAACGCGATACCGCTCAGGCGTGGCTGGATTTGGCGCTGTCGGAACAAACGCTGACGGCGGCCCGGAAGTTAGTCAGCGAAACCGAACGCCAGCTCGGCGTGCAGAAGGCCAGCGTTGGGGCGGGATCGTCGGCCCCGGAAAGCGTGCTGACGCTGCGGGTGGGCCTGAGCGCAATGCGCGACAAGGTCACCCTCGCCGAACGTGACGTGCGCCTGGCGCAGGCGCGTTTATTGCAGTTGACCGGCGAATCGGTCACCGGGGTTCGTGGCCCAATGCCGGCATGGCAACGGCTTCCCGCCGATGAGAACACGCTGAATGAAGGCATTGCCCAGCATCCGGAAGTGATTGCCGCAGCCCGCGAAGCCAATACCGCGAAAGCTCGCTCGTCAGAGTCGGCGGTGGCTGCTATTCCGGATGTGGACGTGGAAGTGTATTACGCGCATCGCGCCGAAGATTACGACGATATGGCCGGGGTGATGTTCACCGTCGATCTGCCGATTTTCCAGTCGAAGCGGCAGGACAAAGATCATGCCGCCGATGTGTCGCGCACGATGCAGGCCAACGATGAGCTGGCGCTGACTCAGCGGGCCCACGCGGCGCAGCTCAGTACGCTGATTGCTGAATATCAGGCGGCACAAACCCTGTGGCTGCGCCAGCGTGACGAGGTTCTGCCTCTGCAACAGCAGCGGGTGATATTGCTCAACGCGCAGTATCGCGCCGGGCAATCGGACCTGACGGCGTTGTTGGCGGCTCGCCGTGACCTGCTCGATACCACGCTTGCCGCAAGCGATGCCGAAAAAACCGTGGCCCGTAACTGGGCCGCAATACAGTTCCTGATCCCCCAGGAGACAGCCCTGTGAAGAAAATAATTCTGACGGCGTTGGCCGTTGCACTTTTGGCCGCCATCGGTGGCTACTATGCGGGCTCGCGCGGACATTCTCAGCCCGCCGAAGAGGCCCCCGCAGCACGCAAGGTTTTGTACTGGTACGACCCAATGGTGCCGGGCCAGCGTTTCGATAAGCCGGGGAAATCCCCGTTTATGGATATGCAGCTGGTGCCGCGCTATGCCGATGAAGGGCAAGCCCAAACCGGGGTGAGCATTAGCCCGCAGCAGCAACAGAATTTGGGGATGGTGGTAAAAACGGCGCAGATGCGCAGCCTTGCCCCTGCGTTTCAGGCCTGGGCCACGGTGACGACCGACGAACGTAGCCTGCACATCGTGCCTTCACCCGCCAACGGGGTGGTTGAAAAATTGTTTGTGCGCGCCCCGCAGCAGTGGGTGAAAGCCGGTGAGCCGCTGGCGCAACTGTGGATCCCAACCTGGACCACCGCCCAGCAGGAATACCTGGCGGTGCGCCAGTTGGGCGACGTGGCCCTGACCCGCGCGGCCCGCGAGCGCCTGGCGCTACAGTTTATGCCGGAGGCAATAGTGCGCCAGGTGGAGCGCAGCGGGAAACCGCAGACGCGTCTCACACTCCGGGCGGATAAAGCAGGGTACGTGGCGAAACTCGATACCCGGGAGGGCGCTCAGGTCGTCGCCACCGCGTCGCTGTTTGAACTGGCGAGCCTCGATCCGGTGTGGCTGGTGATCGATTATCCACAAAGCCAGGCGGCGTTACTGGCGGTCGGAAGTGAGGTCACGGCCTCCTCGGAGAACTGGCCCGGCGAGGCGTTTCACGGTCGGGTCAGTGAACTGCTGCCGCAACTGGAAACCACCACCCGGACGCTCAAAGCGCGGGTGGTGCTCGAAAATCCGCAGCAGAAACTCAAGCCGGGGATGTACCTGCGCGTCGCGCTGACGGATAAACAGGCCCCCTCGCCGGTGCTGGCTATTCCGGAAGAGGCGCTGATAGCCACCGGCAGCCGCAACCGGGTGATTATTGCCAGTGGTGAAGGTCATTTTCAGGCGGTCAACGTGACCCCGGGCGTGACGGCTGACGGCTGGACGGAAATTCGCAGCGGGCTGAAAGCGGACGATCGCGTAGTCACCTCGGGTCAATTCCTGATTGATTCCGAAGCCAGCTTGCGCAGCGCATTACCGGAGGCCGCACAATGATTGCTCCCGTGATTCGTGGTGCGTTGCGTAACCGACTGTTGGTGATTATGGCGGCATTGGGGATGGCCATCTGGGGCGTGTGGGCGGTGCAGCGTGCGCCGGTCGATGCGTTGCCTGACCTCTCAGACGTGCAGGTCATTATTCGCGCAAGCTACCCAGGCAAAGCCCCGCAGGTGATTGAGGATCAGGTCACCTGGCCGTTAACCACCACCATGCTTTCTGTGCCTGGGGCTAAAACCGTGCGTGGCTTTTCAATGTTTGGCGATGCCTATGTGTATGTGCTGTTTGAAGACGGGACCGACATCTACTGGGCGCGCTCGCGGGTGCTGGAATATTTAAGCCAGATCCAGTCTCAGCTTCCGGAGGGGGTGAAGGCTGAACTGGGGCCGGATGCCACCGGCGTCGGCTGGATTTACGAGTACGCACTGGTGGATAAAACCGGCAAACGCAGCCTTGCGGATTTACGATCCCTCCAGGACTGGACGCTCAAATATGAACTGAAAACGGTGCCTAATGTGTCCGAAGTCGCCAGCGTTGGCGGCATGGTGCGTCAGTATCAGGTGGTGGTGAATCCCGATCGTCTGCGAGCGCTGAACGTGACGCATCAGCAGCTGGTCACCGCCCTCAAAGCGGCCAATCAGGAAAGCGGCGGCGCGGTGATGGAAATGGGCGAAGCCGAATACATGGTGCGCACTAGCGGGTATCTGAAAGGGCTGGACGACTTCCGCCACGTGGTGATCGCCAGCCGCGACGGCGTGCCGGTGATGCTATCGGATGTGGCGAGCGTACAAATGGGGCCGGAAATTCGGCGCGGCGTGGCGGAACTGAACGGCGAAGGGGAAGTGGCGGGCGGCATTATCGTGATGCGTTACGGTAAGAACGCGCTCGACACGCTGCATGCGGTAAAGACTAAACTGACTGAACTGCAAAAGACCTTGCCGTCAGGCGTCGAAATTGTGCCGGTGTATGACCGCTCCGGACTTATCGAGCATGCCATTGAGACGCTAACCCATAAGCTTATTGAAGAGTTTATCGTGGTGGCCCTGGTCTGCACCCTGTTCCTGTTCCATTTCCGCTCGGCGCTGGTGGCGATTGTGTCGCTGCCGTTGGGTATTTTGGGCGCGTTTATCGTGATGCACTATCAGGGGATCAACGCCAATATCATGTCGCTCGGCGGGATAGCTATCGCTATCGGGGCGATGGTCGATGCGGCGATTGTGATGATCGAGAATATGCACAAGGTGCTCGAGCAGTGGCGGCACGAGAATCCCGATACCGAACTTGACTACTGGCATATCGCCGAAAAGGCAGCGGTGGAGGTGGGGCCCGCGCTGTTTTGTAGTTTGCTGATCATTACTCTGTCGTTTATTCCGGTGTTTTCGTTACAGGCGCAGGAAGGGCGAATGTTCTCCCCGCTGGCCTTCACCAAAACCTGGTCGATGGCGATGGCTGCCGGGCTGGGGATTACGCTGATCCCGGTGCTGATGGGCTATTTCATTCGCGGAAAAATTCCCGACGAGCATGCCAACCCGATCAACCGGGTGTTGATCCGCGCCTACGAGCCGTTGCTCGATAAGGTGTTGGCAAGGCCAAAGACCACGCTGATTCTGGCCGTCGCGCTGCTGGCGCTGACGCTGTGGCCGCTCAGCAGACTGGGGAGTGAATTTATGCCGCCGCTGGATGAGGGCGACCTGCTGTATATGCCGTCTACGCTGCCGGGAATTTCGGTGCGTGAAGCCAGCCGCCTGTTGCAGCAAACGGATCGTCTGATCAAAACGGTGCCAGAAGTGGCGAGCGTCTTTGGCAAAGCGGGCAGGGCAGATAGCGCCACCGATCCCGCGCCGCTCACCATGCTGGAAACCACTATCCATTTCAAACCGCGTGATCAGTGGCGGCCGGGGATGACCCAAGCGAAACTGATCGAAGAACTGGATAAAACGGTGCAGGTGCCGGGGATTGCCAACGTGTGGGTGCCACCAATTCGCAACCGTCTGGACATGCTTGCCACCGGCATCAAAAGCCCGGTGGGTATTAAGGTGAATGGCAATAATCTGGCGGATATCGAACGGGTCGCGCGTGAGATAGAGCAGGTGGTGAAAGATGTGCCGGGCGTAACGTCGGCGTTGGCCGAGCGTCTTTCAGGCGGGCGCTATGTGGATATCGTGATTAACCGTCAACAGGCCGCGCGCTACGGCGTGTCGGTACAGGAGCTTCAGTCACTGGTGAGTACGCTGGTGGGCGGCGAGAACGTGGGGCAGACCATTGAAGGGCGCGAGCGGTATTCGATAAACATCCGCTATCCGCGGGATTTACGCGATAACGTCGACAAACTGCGTCAGTTACCGGTTCTCACCGCCACGGGCAACCAGGTGACGCTGGGCGAACTGGCCGAGGTGCGTATCAGCGAAGGGCCGCCGATGCTTAAGAGTGAGAACGCCCGGCTGTCGAACTGGATTTATGTCGATTTGCGCGGGCGTGATTTGAAATCGGCGGTGGAGGAGATGCAGCAGCGTGTGGCGCACAAAGTGACCCTGCCGCAGGGGGTTTCGCTCTCATGGTCAGGGCAATTTGAATATCTTGAACGCGCTATCGCCAAGTTAAAAATAGTCCTGCCGCTGACCCTGATGATTATTTTTGTTCTGCTGTGGCTGACATTTAGACGTATTTCTGATGTGTTGCTGATCATGGGCACATTGCCGTTGTCGCTGATTGGCGGAGTCTGGTTGTTGTGGCTTCTGGGGTATAATTTATCGGTGGCAAGTGCCGTCGGATTTATTGCGCTGGCGGGGGTGGCAGCAGAATTCGGGGTTATTATGGTGTTGTATCTTAATACCGCCATGGCGAAATACCGGCATTCGACCGAGGATAGGAATAACACCCTATTATTAAGGGCTATTCATGAGGGCGCGGTGCTGCGCGTGCGTCCTAAAGTGATGACCGTGGCGACCATTATGGCCGGGCTGTTGCCCATCATGTGGGGAAGCGGAACCGGCTCAGAGGTCATGAGTCGAATTGCAGCCCCAATGATTGGCGGAATGGTCACCGCCCCATTGCTCTCGATGCTGGTAATTCCCGCGGTCTATAAATTACTGCACCGCTCAAAACAAGAATAATCCTGGGTAATTTCATCGATGTTGAACAGAAACAGCGCCTGAAAAGGTGCTGTTTTCCTACAAGCAAAAAGGATTAATCCGCTATCGTTAAGGTTATATTAATTTTACGCTTGTTATTCTGTGCAGGTACGAACTACAAGTGGTTATTTTTGTGTCTAAATTGATTAAATTCTTAGTGCTTGCAGGGATATTATCCAGTCAGCTGCTATTTGCCTCTTTCGCAAAGGCGACTATCAGCGCCAGCGTCAGCGACGCTTTTTCTACACTTGGGGATAATATTGCCCAGACGTGGTCTTCTCCGGAGCATTATGATTTGTACGTCCCGGCGATTACCTGGCATGCGCGTTTCGCCTATGACAAGGAAAAGACGGACAAATACAACGAGCGCCCTTGGGGGGCTGGTTTTGGACAGTCACGTTGGGATGACAAAGGGAACTGGCACGGCCTGTATCTGATGGCATTCAAGGACTCCTTCAATAAATGGGAGCCTATCGGCGGCTACGGCTGGGAGAAAACCTGGCGTCCGCTGGCCGATGATAAGTTTCATCTCGGCCTGGGTTACACGGTCGGGGCGACGGCGCGTGATAACTGGAACTATATCCCCATCCCCGTGGTGTTACCGCTTGCTTCCATCGGTTACGGGCCTGCGACGTTCCAGATGACTTACATTCCAGGCACTTATAACAACGGCAACGTCTACTTTGCGTGGATGCGCTTCCAGTTTTAATGGGCAAAAGGTGTGATTCCTGGCTGCGAGCCTTAAGTCGTGCGTAAAAACAACGACTAACTCTCAGTCTCGGTAAAATTTAGCGATTTTTATCACTTTTTCGCTATCTAGGACTGGACAAAAGTCACCACAATTGCTGTACTGTTAGCCGACACAGCATTTGTGTCCATTTTCATGTAAAGGTAATATTGATGTCTAAGATTAAAGGTAACGTTAAGTGGTTTAATGAGTCCAAGGGCTTTGGTTTCATTACTCCGGAAGATGGCAGCAAAGATGTATTCGTACACTTCTCTGCAATCCAGTCCAACGGTTTCAAAACTCTGGCTGAAGGTCAGCGTGTAGAGTTCGAAATCACTAACGGTGCCAAAGGCCCATCTGCTGCAAACGTAATGCCTATCTAAGCATTTCGACAGTAGAATATAAAAACCCGTCAATGACGGGTTTTTTTTTGCCTGTTTTTCAGTGGCTACTACATCACATTAGCGGGCCGCTGAAAAAATCCACATCGCCGCCGCGGTCATCGCAAACGATCCCAACAGATTGACCGCCACGTTTAACAGTGCCCAGCCGAAACGCCCGTCCTGCAATAAAAACACCACTTCCGCCGAAAACGTCGAGAAAGTGGTTAATCCGCCGCAGAAACCCGTAGTGATCAGCAGCTTCCACATCGGGTCAATGTGGGTCATCCGATTGAACCACGCCAGCCCGGCACCGATAATAAACGCGCCGAGCAGGTTGGCCGTCAGTGTGCCAATCGGGACAGCATGATGCAGTGGGTTCAGGCGCATTCCGAGTAGCCAGCGCAACACGCTGCCGGTTCCTCCCCCAATAAAAACGGCTAAAAGGATTTGTAACACCGCCAATTCCTGCTATTTGATTACGTTAGGGTTCTATCTTAGCGCCGGGCTGGGTTAATGGCTACGGCAAGACACCGAGGAAAATGTTATGCGCGTTGCTGCCGGACAATTTGCCGTTACGCCCGACTGGCCCACCAACGCCCGCACCTGCGTTTTACTGATGCAGCAAGCGGCAGAGCAGCAGACATCGTTGCTGGTGCTGCCTGAGGCGCTGTTAGCCCGGGACGATAACGACCCGGATATGTCAGTGAAGTCTGCTCAGGAGCTGGACGGCGGCTTTTTGACGCTGTTGCGCGATGAAAGCCGACGAAATGCGATGACCACCGTACTGACCGTTCACGTCCCGACCCGCGAAGGACGTGCCGCAAATACCCTGGTGGCGCTGCGTGGCGGGGAAATCATTGCCCAGTATCAGAAGCTGCATCTGTACGATGCGTTCTCTATCCAGGAGTCAAAACGGGTCGATGCCGGAACGGTGCTCCCGCCGCTGATTGAGGTGGACGGGATGAAGGTTGGGCTAATGACCTGTTACGATTTACGCTTCCCGGAAATGGCGCTGGCGCAGGCCTTGCAGGGCGCCGAGGTTTTAGTCTTGCCGACCGCCTGGGTGCGCGGTCCGCTGAAAGAGCACCACTGGGCGACGCTGTTGGCAGCCCGATCGCTGGATACGACCTGCTATATCGTGGCAGCCGGGGAGTGTGGGAACAAGAATATCGGCCAGAGTCGAATTGTTGATCCGCTGGGTGTCACCCTGGCCGGGGCGGGGTGCTCGCAGCAGCTGATTTATGCCGACGTGAGTCGGGCGATATTGCAGCAGATCCGTGCGCAGTTGCCGGTACTTAACAACCGCCGCTTTGCGCCACCGCAAATAATGTGATGTTTTTTTAATCAGTGCTTGATTCACCTTGTTACAGATTGCTATTGTGTGCCCTCGCTAAATGACCGTTAATTAGCTACGGTTTTGTTGGCGCGTTTTGTAGCCTGTTTTAATCAAGAAGGTATCTATGGGTGAGATTAGTATTACCAAGCTGCTGGTGGTTGCCGCACTGATTGTTCTGGTGTTCGGCACCAAGAAATTGCGTACGCTGGGCGGAGACCTGGGTTCAGCAATTAAAGGCTTTAAGAAAGCCATGAACGACGACGATACGACGGCCAGAAAAACGGCAGAAGACGACGTCCCGGCAGAAAAACTCTCTCATAAAGAGTAACGGCGCAGTCAGAAACGACGTGCTGCACGCGTATATCGGGCAGGTCATTTCATCGACGCCAACGAGTTAGCCAGAGAGGCCACAACAGATTCCGTTGCGGCCTCTTGTCATTTTTACCGCTTTTTTCCTCAGAAAGTTGCAACCAACTGTTTCGCCGCTTCGCGATGTAAGACCTTCAGTCGTTCGCAGTCCAGCCCGCAAATTTCACCGTCAACCACCCGCCACTCCCCCCCGACCATGACTCTGTCAGCGCGTTCAGCCCCGCAGAGGATCAACGCCGAGAGCGGGTCGTGGCTGCCGCTAAAGCGTAGATCGTCCAGACGAAACAGCGCCAGATCGGCCTGTTTACCCACCCGGATCTCGCCCAGATCGTGACGGCCTAATAAACGCGCCGAACCCCGCGTCGCCCAGCTCAATACTTTTTGCGGCGTGATACGTTTGGTCCCGTAACGCAGACGCTGTAGATAGAGTGCCTGCCGGGTTTCGAACATCAGGCTTGAGGCATCGTTGGACGCTGAGCCATCCACGCCGAGCCCGATAATCGCCCCTGCATCTTCCAGTTCCAGCGTCGGACAAATCCCGGAAGCCAGGCGCATATTTGACACTGGACAGTGACAAATTCCGACGCCCGCCGCACCGAGGCGGCGAATTTCATCGGCGTTAAAGTGAATGCCGTGGGCCAGCCATGTTCTGTCACTTAGCCAGCCCACTTTTTCCAGATAATCGACGGTGCGCAAGCCGAACCGTTCCAGGCAGAATGCTTCTTCATCCAGCGTTTCCGCCAGATGGGTATGCAGGCGTACGTCGTGCGTGGCGGCAAGTCGCGCGCTCTCCTGCATGATCTCTTCGGTTACTGAAAACGGGGAGCAGGGCGCAAGCGCAATTTGTATCTGCGCCCCGTCACCGCGCTGATGATAGCGACGAATTAGCCGCAGACTGTCTTCCAGAATGGCCTCACCCGATTGTACCGTTTGCTGTGGCGGCAAGCCGCCGTCCTGTTCCCCGAGACTCATCGAGCCACGGGTCAGCATCGCGCGCATACCAAGGCTATTCACAACCTCAACCTGCACATCAATCGCGTTTTCCATGCCTTCCGGGAACAGATAGTGATGATCGCTGGTAGTGGTGCAACCGGAAAGCAGTAGTTCCGCCATCGCGACCTGGCTTGCCAGCTTTAGCGCCTCGGGGGTGAGCTTCGCCCACACCGGATACAGCGTTTTCAGCCACGGGAACAGCGGCTCATTGACCACGGGTGCCCATGCCCGGGTCAGCGTCTGGTAAAAATGGTGATGGGTATTGATAAGACCCGGTAATACCACATGATCGCGAGCGTTGAAGGTGGTGTCACAAGGAATGGACGGGGTTACGCCCGCCGCCAGCACTTCGCTGATTTTGCCTGCTTCTATGACAATGCCACCCCGGGCATCAACGTCGTCCGGGGTGAAAATGGCCTGTGGGTTTTGGATCCAAATACGGCTAGCGCACATCGCTAACTCCTCCGGTTGGTGAATGAGAGAGTCAGCTCAGTTATGCCCTGTCTGCTGATCCAGGGGCGCATGATGCGCGATTATTTTTCGATGGCGGGGTGGTCAATGACCGGTTGAGCGGCCAGCTCGTCGCTGTCGTTACGCTCAGCGGGCAGCACCAGATTAAGCAACATTGCCATCAAGCCACCGCTGGCGATGGCCGAACCAAACAGGCTTTTGCATACCGCAGGCAGATGACTCAGAAACTCAGGTTCTGCCTCAATGCCCAGACCGATACCAAATGAGACCGCGATAATCAGCATGTCCCGGCGGGTCAATGGGGATTGGGTCATGATGCGGATCCCGGCGGCCAGCACGCTGCCAAACATCACCAGCGTCGCACCGCCCAGTACCGGGGCGGGGATCTGTTGCACGATGGCACCAAAGACAGGAAACAGCCCCAGCAGCGCCAACAGGGCGCCAATCCAGATGCCGACGTGACGACTGGCAACTCCGGTCATTTGGATCACGCCGTTGTTCTGCGCAAAGGTAGTACTCGGCAGGGCAGAGAACATTGCGGCCAGGATGCAGCTCACGCCATCGGCGAGAATTCCGCCCTTCAGGCGCGCCACATAACGCTCACCTTCAATCGGCTGGCGTGACAACAGGCAGTTGGCGGTAAGGTCGCCCACCGCTTCCAGAATGCTGATGAGCGAGATCAGCGCCAAGGGTAAAAAGAGGCTGTAGTCAAAATCGAAACCAAAGCGGAAAGGTTGTGGCACTGCAATCCACGCCTGATTAAATGGCTGCCAGCTCAGCTTTCCGCTAAACCACGCCGCGATACAGCCGATGGCAATCCCGAGGATCACCGCGCTTAATCGCAGCCAGCGACTGCGGGCGCGGCTGAAAAGGACAATGGTGCCGAGCGTCAACAGGCCGAGCAGCAAATTGCCCGGCGCGCCGAAATCTTTCACGTTATGCCCGCCGCCCCAATCGGTGATGCTGACTTTGATCAGGCTAATCCCGATCAGGCATACCACGGTGCCGCTGACCAGCGGAGTAATGACCCGGCGTAATTGCCCGAGAAAACGACTGACCACCATCGGGATAAACGCCGCCACAAACGTCAGGCCGAAAATCATGGCCATGATCTGTTCTGGCCCGCCGCCCTTGCTTTTGACGCTAAACCCGGCGGCAAGCAGCACGCTCAGAAAGGCAAAACTGGTGCCCTGTAGGCAAATCATCCCCGCGCCGATACCAAAGATACGCCGTGCCTGTAAGAACGTCCCTACACCCGAGACAATCAGCGACATGCTGATGAGCCACGGTAGATAGGCATTCAGGCCTAAAACTGAGCCGACAATCAGCGGTGGGGTGATAATCCCGACCAGACTCGCCAGCACGTGCTGGAGTGCGGTTAAAAACGCCGGAAGCGGGGCGGGCTTCTCTTCCAGCCCGTAAATCAGTGAGTCAGGTGTATGTTCAGACATGGAGCCACTCCTTCAGTTCTGGATGAAGAAGGTAATGCATGAAACGATCCACAAATTCAGATGGAGGGAAAAAAGGCAGACCAAGGCTGATGACGCTGATTTAATGCAGAAAAGACAAAAGCGAAGGGTGAGTCAAAAGTTTCACTGAAGGTGTATTGCACCGGGATGGTGCTGAAAGGTGTACATCATGCGCCAAAATAAAAAGGCCGCGGCGAATACGCGGCGGCCTCTGTTTGATGCGGCAAAGATTACTTAACTTCGAGACCTTTAGCCTGCAGATCGGCGTGGTAAGAAGAACGGACGAAAGGACCGCAGGCCGCGTGGGTGAAGCCCATCGCCAGCGCTTCCGCTTTCATCTCTTCAAACTCGTCCGGGCTGACGTAGCGCTGAACCGGCAGGTGGTGGCGGCTTGGCTGCAGATACTGGCCCAGCGTCAGCATGGTCACACCGTGGCGGCGCAGGTCGCGCATCACTTCTACGATTTCCGCGTTGGTTTCTCCCAGGCCAACCATCAAACCAGACTTGGTCGGGTTGTCCGGGTGCGCTTCTTTAAAACGCTCCAGCAGTTTCAATGACCAGTTGTAGTCAGCACCTGGACGAACCTGGCGATAAATGCGCGGTACGTTTTCCAGGTTGTGGTTGAACACGTCTGGCGGCGTCGCGGTAAGAATTTCCAGAGCGCGATCCATACGACCACGGAAATCCGGAACCAGCGTTTCGATTTTAATCGTTGGGTTCTTTTCGCGGATAGCGTCGATACAATCGGCAAAATGCTGTGCACCACCGTCGCGCAGGTCATCGCGGTCAACGGAAGTGATAACCACATAACGCAGCGCCATATCAGCGATAGTTTGCGCCAGTTTCTGCGGCTCGTTGGCGTCCGGCGCAACAGGGCGACCGTGGGCCACGTCGCAGAACGGACAACGACGGGTGCAGATAGCACCGAGGATCATAAAGGTGGCCGTGCCGTGGTTGAAACATTCCGCGAGGTTAGGGCAGGAGGCTTCTTCGCACACCGAGTGCAGGCCATTTTTACGCATAGCCGCCTTAATCCCCTGAATGCGGGTGGAGTCAGCCGGAAGTTTGATTTTCATCCATTCCGGTTTTCTCAGCAGCGCTTCGCGCTCGATAGCCACGTTTTTGACCGGGATAAGGGCCATTTTATCGGCGTCGCGGTACTTAACACCGCGTTCCATCACAATGGGTTTACTCATAGCGTGCGTGTTCCAGTTGCGAGTAACGAAGGAAAGCGTTTCAATTCAAGGGAATGTTGTAATTATCAACTATTTTTGAATCTGATGGCTGGCAGTATATCATCAATCAAGGTGATAAAGCAGCCTGCCAGCCCGGCAAATTGTAAACCAGTTGTTGCTTTATGTGCTTTATGCCGCACAAAACAGCAGAAAAGAGCGGGTTTTAGAACGCTCAGAACGCCTGGCGTATGGCGGTGATCACACTTTGCAGCACAGGATCGCGCATGCTGAGCTTATTGTAATGCAGTGAAAAATCGACCGATTCATCCCGCAAGGGTACAAAATCGACAACCTGCAATGGCCAGCAGCGAGCAAACAACGTGAAGAAGCGCGCGGGCATTAAGCCGACCAGGTCGCTACTGCCGATCAGGGCAGCAATCGTCACAAGGTTGTAACTGCTGAAGCTAATCTGCCGTTCCGGGAACATCTCATTTACACGTTTACGCAGGTCGGCATGCGTAGCCCCTTCCATCATCAGTAGGGTGAATTCGTACTGACTGAGTACTTCCTGCGAATGTGGGCCTTTAAACACTGGATGCCCCGCACGTGCCACCAGCACTATCCGGTCGCTGTAGAGCACGTGATGGCTTAACGCCCGGGTGTTATGCACGCTGCTGTCGATAACCAAATCGGTCTGGAACTGACTGAGCTGGAGGCCAACGTCGGTGACCGGAATATTGCGCAGCAGCAACTGGGGGAATTTTTCTTTGATGGTCTGGTAGATGGCCGGCATGACCAGGGCACCTACCGTCGGTGAGGTCCCAATCGTTATGGTTCGCTGTTTGTCATAGCTACCGGTCAAATCAAGCGCGCCCAGAATAGACTCCAGGCCCTGACTGATGTACTCATGCAGATGAGTGGCATAGGCGGTGGGGGTGACGCCTTGTCCTTTGCGGATAAAAAGTGGATCGGGAAATATAGTACGAAGTTTCTGAATGGATTGGCTAATAGCAGAGGGGGTAAGATTCAGAATTTTCGCTGCATTAACGATGCCTTTATGTACATATACGGCCTCGAAAATCGTCAGTAAATTGAGATCGATATTTCGCAATGTTCGAAAAATTTGCGGGGTATCACTCTCCAGACGAGGATTTATTCGGCTTTCCGGCTTTTCGTTATATTCCACACTTGTACTCCGTATTCATTCACAATATGAATGATAGTTGAAAAAATATTTATTGTTATTATGTTTGAGCGGCGGTTTTACGCGGAGACAGGATTTATTTCACGGTGAACAATGAGTTATATCTTGAGCTGCGGAGCCGTCTCTTCTTTGTAGTGGTGTGTTAACGTCAAATTTTGTAGGCGACAAGTCACTTCTTTGCCAGGCGCAGAAAAAATATAGAAAGATGTGAATAATGTAAAGGAAAACCAGGCAAAAGGACCAGGGACCCGACAAAATATCAGGTCCGGATGTATAATATATTAAGCTGTAATATATTTATGAGGTGGATTGTTTAGCAGGGCTAAAAAATGCGAGACCAGTAGCGGAGAAATATTTTCGGGTTGGGCGTCAGGTACCCAGTGCTGCATTTGCGTCATTTCCATTCCCGCATAACCGCAAGGGTTAATCCGTAAAAACGGCGATAAATCCATGGCAACATTGAGCGCCAGACCATGGAACGAGCAGCCTTTTCTAATGCGCAACCCGAGCGAACATATTTTACGTTCACCGACATAAACCCCAGGCGCATCGGCGCGTGGATGGGCTTCAATCCCGTATTCAGCCAGCGTATTGACCACCGTCTGCTCCAGCAGCGTGACCAGTTCGCGTACCCCGAGTTTGCGGCGCTTCAAATCTAACAGCACGTACATCACCTGTTGCCCCGGCCCATGATAGGTCACCTGGCCGCCGCGATCGCTTTGAATCACCGGAATATCACCGGGAACCAGCACATGTTCTGCTTTTCCGGCCTGACCCTGAGTAAAGACGGGCTGATGCTCCACCAGCCAGATTTCATCCGGAGTGGTTTCATCACGGTGGTCAGTAAAGTCATGCATCGCCTGTGACACAGGCTCGTAGGGCTGTACGCCTAGCTGGCGGACGAGGAGGGTGTTCAGATCCAAAACGACATCTCCGCGGAACGGGAAAACAGGGGCGAAGAGTATATCACAGAGCAGGGAAGGAGTTGCCCGGAGCACTCCGGGCAAACGGGATTACAGCACCATACGTACGATTTCGATGTTACCCAGCTCTTCGTACAGGGTTTCGACCTGCTCGATGTGGGTCGCATTAATGGTGATAGATACCGAGTGGTAGTTGCCTTTGCTGCTTGGTTTTACCTGCGGAGAGTAATCACCTGGCGCATGGCGCTGCACCACTTCCACCACCTGGTCAACCAGCTCAGGCTTCGCCAGACCCATTACCTTGTAGGTAAATGAAGTAGGGAATTCAAGCAGTTCGTTAAGTTTGGTTTTCATGTCAGCTCCGGTGGTTTAAAAAGAACTGCTCCCGCGCAGGGCACGGGAGCAGTTATTGTCATGCGTAGTATATGGGGATGGAAATCACACTTTCAAGTGTGTATTTTTTAACCAAACCAGTGGTGGAACATTAATTTAATGTAATCAATGATCTTACCGAAGAAGTTACCTTCTGGAATTTCCTGCAACACCACCAGCGGACGCTGTTCGATGGTCTTACCGTCGAGCTGGAAGTTAATGGTGCCAACCACCTGGTTTTTCTGCAGTGGGGCGTGCAGTTCAACGTTGTTCAGGGTGTAGCTGGCTTTCAGGTCCTTCATACGACCGCGTGGGATGGTCAGATACACGTCTTTATCCACGCCCAACGATGCACGGTCGGTGTCGCCAAACCAGGCTGGCTCAGAGGCAAACTCTTTGCCTGCTTTCAGTGGGTTCACGGTTTCGAAGAAGCGGAAGCCCCAGGTCAGCAGTTTCTTGCTTTCGGTTTCACGACCTTTGTAGGTCCGACCGCCCATCACCGCAGAGATCAGACGCATCTGGCCTTCGGTGGCGGACGCAACCAGGTTATAACCCGCTTTATCAGTGTGACCGGTTTTAATGCCATCCACCTTCAGGCTGTTGTCCCACAGCAGACCGTTACGGTTCATCTGACGGATGCCATTGAAAGTGAACTCTTTCTCTTTGTAGATGGTGTATTCGTTCGGCACATCGCGGATCAGCGCCTGGCCAATCATCGCCATATCGCGCGCCGAGCTGTACTGACCGTCTGCATCCAGGCCGTGAACAGTCTGGAAGTGGGAGTTTTTCAGACCCAGGGCGCTGACGTAGCTGTTCATCAGGCCAACAAAGGCGTCCTGACTACCGGCGACATAGTCCGCCATCGCCACACAGGCGTCATTCCCGGACTGCAGGTTGATACCGCGAATCAACTGGGAAACAGGCACCTGCATGCCAGGCTTCAGGAACATCAGTGATGAACCTTTGAATACCGGGTTACCGGTCGCCCATGCGTCGGTACCCACGGTAACGAGGTCGGATTCTTTAAATTTGCCCGCTTTCATCGCCTGGCCGATGACGTAGCTGGTCATCATTTTGGTCAGACTTGCCGGGTCACGGCGCTGGTCAGCATTCTGCTCGGCCAGGACTTTACCTGAGTTATAGTCGATCAGAATGTAGGATTCCGCGTCAATTTGCGGAACGCCAGGGATCATGGTTTTGATGTTCAGGTCATCAGCGTGGGCAGCGGAGGTCAGTGCTGCGACGGACAATGCCGTGATGAGTAAGCGAGCAGAAAAAGAGGTCTTCATGGTCAGAACAACGACATCCGTGATGGAGTTAAAAAAGTGCCTAACTATAGCAAATGCGCCGGGAGCAGGCATCCTGCAATGCGTATGATATTGTTAACGGTTTTAACATACGCACTGCGTTCGGATGCCCAGTCTTGTTAGTTAGCGTGAGTAATAAATGACTGCAACTGCGCTTCGTTTTGCAGGCGCTGTTGTACTGTTCCGGCTTCGGATTTACTGCTAAACGGCCCTAACTGGATACGCCAGACGGCGCCGTTTTGCGTCACCCGACCCGGGACAGAAAATTGCTGGCTCAGACGCTGTTGATACTGCTGCGCACGAGCCTGATCGCTGACGGCACCGACCTGAACCACGTAGCTACCGCTAGTCGCCGCAGCAGGTGCGGTTGCCGGAGCAACGCTACCCTGCGTGGAGCCAGGAGCCGTAACGGGCGCACTCTGCGTGGCGGCGGGTTGCGCTGCTGCAGCTTGCGGGGCGGCTGACTGTACGGCTGCCGCTGCGACCGCAGGCGTGGCCGCCGGAGCACTGCTTTCCAACACGCTGTTGTTCAGCGGGGTCTGTGCGCCCAGGAAACCACTGCTGCTCACTGGCGCACCGGTGTTATCTTCCGGTTTCAGCGTGTCATTGCTGATCGCGCGCACGTCACTTTGCGGGGTTGCGTCCAGCGGGGTAGAGGACACGCTGCCCATTCCGCCGTTCAAATCTGGGCGAGCCGGCAGGGCGTAAGTTTGTTTGGCGATGGTGGTACAGGCGGTACCTGGCCCGGACATCGTCCCGTCCTGCGCGACGATAATCGGGTCGATTCGGACTTTGGTGTTGTTCGACGTATTCAGGCGATCGGCGGCAGCACGGGAAAGCGAAATCACGCGATCGTTGCCATACGGGCCGCGATCGTTAATGCGCACAATCAGCATCCGACCGTTTGCCAGGTTGGTGATGCGGGCATAGCTCGGAACCGGCAGCGTTGGATGCGCGGCGGTCAACTGCATCGGATCAAACGTTTCGCCCGAGGCGGTCAGATTACTCCCCGGTTCGGCATCGTAAATTGCCGCGAGTCCCGCCTGGCTGAAGTTCGACGGATCCTGGACGATTTTGTAATTTTTGCCGTCACGCTGATAGTCCTGATTCACCGACGGATTCGGGATTTCAAAGCGCGGATCGGCACCGCTTATTTCCACGGTAGGGCCATTACAGACCGCCGGTTTCGGTGCGGTGACGGTTTGCTGCTGTTGCCCATCGTCACTTGTACATGCCGCCAGTAAGCTAGCGGCGATGCAGATCCCAAGCCATTGTTTACGCATCAGTACGCACCCCTTATACGCTTTTCGACAACATTTTTCTGTGGGTGTGTATCGACATAACGATACCAAACCCGGCCATCAGTACGATCAGGGCAGAGCCCCCATAGCTGACCAGCGGTAGTGGAACACCGACTACCGGCAAGATCCCACTCACCATACCAATATTTACGAAGACATAAACGAATAAAATCAACATTAAGCCACCGGCCATCACGCGACCAAAGCTGGTTTGCGCCTGCGCGGCAATCCACAGGCCGCGCATGATCAGTAGCACATACAGGGCGAGCAGTACCAGGAAGCCAATCAGGCCAAGCTCTTCTGCCAGTACCGCGAAGATAAAGTCAGTGTGGCGTTCAGGCAGAAATTCGAGCTGTGACTGGGTGCCATGCAGCCAGCCTTTGCCGCGTAGCCCTCCGGAGCCGATAGCGATTTTAGACTGAATAATATGGTAGCCCGCGCCGAGTGGATCGGTTTCCGGGTCGAGCAGCATCATCACGCGCTGGCGTTGATAATCATGCATCAGGAAGAACCACAGAATCGGGATGAATGCCGCGACTAGCACTACGGCCACGCCAATCAGACGCCAGCTCAGCCCTGCGAGGAACAGCACAAACAGGCCGGAGAGGGCGATAAGAATCGAGGTGCCGAGGTCAGGCTGCGCCGCAACCAACAGCGTCGGCAGGAAAATCAGCACCAGCGCGATGCCGGTGTTTTTCAGGGTTGGTGGACAAACATCGCGGTTGATAAAGCGCGCCACCATCAGCGGTACCGCGATTTTCGCAATCTCCGACGGCTGGAAACGCACCACGCCTAAATCAAGCCAGCGCTGCGCACCCTTAGAAATCGCGCCAAAGGCATCGACGGCAACCAGCAGGATGATACAGAAGATATACAGCCACGGCGCCCAGCCCTCGTATACCCGAGGCGGGATCTGCGCCATCACCACCATAATTACCACGCCCATCGCAATCTGGCCGATTTTACGTTCCATCATGCCGATGTCCTGACCGCTGGCGCTCCAGATAACCAGCGCGCTGTAGGTCAGCAGTGCCAGCAGAATCAGTAGCATCGTCGGGTCAAGGTGGATTTTATCCCACAGCGATTTCTTGTTCGGATTATCCGTCATTGTCATTGGTCCTCCGCGGCTGCGGCTGCCGGATTTTCTGCCGGCAGTACGGTGTTGTTATCACCGAGCATAATGTGATCGAGAATTTGACGCATGAGTGTCCCGACCGCCGGGCCTGCGCCGCCGTTTTCGAGGATCATCGCCACCGCCACTTTCGGATTGTCATACGGCGCAAACGCCGTCATCAGCTTGTGGTCACGCAGACGTTCAGCAATGCGGTGCGCGTTATAGGTTTCGTTCGCTTTCAGACCAAATACCTGCGCGGTACCGGATTTCGCGGCGACTTTATACGGTGCGCCAGCAAAGTATTTATGCGCCGTCCCGTTTGGACGGTTGGCGACCCCGTACATCCCGTCTTTGGCAATTTCCCAGAAACCGGAATGCACGTCGCCCACCGGCGCTTCGTGCGGCTGTTCCCACGGAACCTGCTTGCCTTCTTCGGCGGTGCTCATCAGCAGGTGAGGGACTTTGACGACACCATCGTTAATCAGGATCATCAGCGCTTTGCTCATCTGAATCGGTGTTGCCGTCCAGTAGCCCTGACCGATACCGACCGGAATCGTATCACCTTGATACCACGGCTTTTTAAAGCGCTTGAGCTTCCAGTCGCGGGTCGGCATGTTGCCGGAACGCTCTTCGGACAGATCGATACCGGTATAGTGACCGTAGCCAAACTTGCCCATCCACTCGGAAAGGCGGTCAATCCCCATGTCGTAAGCAACCTGATAGAAGAAGGTATCCGCCGATTCTTCCAGCGCTTTGGTGACGTTCAGATGACCGTGACCCCATTTTTTCCAGTCACGATAGCGCTTGTCCGAGCCCGGTAATTGCCACCAGCCTGGGTCAAACAGACCGGTATTGCGGGTTATCACCCCCGCCGTCAGCGCGGACACTGCCACGTACGGTTTCACCGTCGAGGCCGGAGGATAAACCCCCTGGGTGGCGCGGTTCACCAGCGGCGTATTGGGGTCAGTCAGCAGCGAGGAGTAATCCTTGCTGGAGATGCCGTCGACAAACAGGTTCGGGTCATAGCTTGGCATTGAGACCAGAGCCAGGATCCCGCCGGAGCGCGGGTCGGTGACCACCACCGCCGCACGGCTGCCTGCCAGCAGGGTTTCGATATACTGCTGTAGCTGCAGGTCCAGCGTCAGGTGAATGTCGTGCCCGGCCGTCGGCGGTACTTCCTTCAACTGGCGAATTACGCGGCCGCGGTTGTTAACTTCCACTTCTTCATAACCGGTTTGACCGTGCAGTACGTCTTCGTAATAGCGCTCAATCCCCAGCTTGCCGATATCGTGCGTGGCGGCGTAGTTGGCGAGCTTGCCCTCTTTATCGAGACGGTCAACGTCTTTATCGTTAATTTTCGAGACGTAGCCGATGACGTGCGTCAGCGCGGAGCCGTAAGGATAGTAGCGGCGTTTATAGCCTTTGACTTCCACTCCCGGGAAACGGTACTGGTTCACCGCGAAACGGGCGACCTGAACTTCAGTCAGATTGACTTTGACCGGGATGGAGGTGAAACGGTGAGAGCGGGAGCGCTCTTTCTTGAAATTGGCGATGTCATCATCGGTAAGGTCGACAACGTTACGCAGATCGTTCAGCGTTTGCTGGAGGTTATCGACTTTCTCGGGCATCAATTCGAGCTGATAGATTGTCCGGTTCAACGCCAGCGGCGTACCGTTACGGTCATAGATGATGCCGCGACTTGGCGCAATCGGCACCAGCTTGATGCGGTTTTCGTTGGAGCGGGTCTGGTAGTCGGTAAAACGAACAATCTGCAGATTATAGAGGTTAGCAACCAGCACGCCGCTGAGCACTAAAATGCCCAGAAAAGCGACCACCGCCCGGCGCACAAACAGCGCGGACTCAGCCGTGTAGTCGCGAAAAGAATTCTGTAATTTCATCCGCTGCTTAATCTAACCTGGTCATCATTACTCGCGGTGGTAAGGGTGGTTGGTGGTAATGCTCCACGCCCGGTAAAGGCTTTCAGCCACCAACACCCGTACTAACGGGTGAGGAAGCGTGAGCGAAGAGAGAGACCAACTTTGTTCAGCGGCAGCTTTACAGGCGGGGGATAAACCCTCCGGGCCACCTATCAACAGGCTGACGTCACGGCCATCCTGTTTCCAGCGCTCTAGCTCGTGGGCCAGCTGCGGGGTATCCCACGGTTTACCCGGGATATCCAGCGTGACAATACGGTTTTTGCCAGCGGCAGCCAGCATCAGTTCACCTTCTTTCTCAAGAATGCGTTTGATATCCGCATTCTTGCCGCGCTTACCGGCAGGAATTTCTACCAGTTCGAACGGCATATCTTTGGGAAAGCGGCGCAGGTATTCCGTGAAACCGGTCTGAACCCAGTCCGGCATTTTGGTTCCTACGGCAATGAGCTGCAGCTTCACGCATTAACCCCAGAGCTTTTCCAGTTCATACAGGCGACGACTCTCTTCCTGCATAACGTGGACAATAACATCACCTAAATCTACCACCACCCAGTCGGCAACGTTTTCGCCTTCCACGCCCAAAGGATACAGACCCGCAGCGCGAGATTCCTGGACAACGTGGTCAGCAATGGACATAACATGACGGGTGGAGGTGCCGGTGCAGATGATCATGCAGTCGGTGATACTGGATTTGCCGTGAACATCGATTGAAACGATATCCTGGCCCTTAAGATCGTCGATTTTGTCGATAACAAAATCCTGGAGCGTTTTACCCTGCAAGTTTCCCCCTGGTCAGGTGAAGATGAAAATGTTGAACAGCCCGTAAGTATACCTGAAACCAGGACGAAGTCGGACAAATGTCGCCAGCCGGACGGCACCGGCGGGGTATCATCCCACCCAATGGCCATGATTGCATCGCCATTTTTGTAAAACAATTTCTGTAAATCAGTGTGGTGGGACAAGTCTGGCTGCGGAGAATAGCAGCCTGTCAGGGTGTGTCAATGGTCTGAGGGAGCGTTCGGTGAGAAAATGAGGCGTTCCCGGAATTTACGCCCCGTTGTCTTCGGAAGTTTACCGATAAAGCCCGTGTTGACTGATATAGCTCAGCACGGCCTGCGGGAGCATTTCTGCGCAGGATTCACCCTGTTGCAGCCGTTCGCGTATCAGCGTGGCGGAGATGTTGAACCAGGGCGTTTCGGCGATATAGATTTTTCCGGCGGGAGAGCGGTGTAAATCATCGGCGCTGTTTGTCAGATGCCGCTCCAGCCACTGCTGATGGGCCTCTTCTTTCATGGCCATCGGATAGCCTGGACGGCGACACACCAACAGGTGCGCATTATCCAGAATGCTTTCGTAGTCATGCCAGGACGGGAAATTGATCAGCGAATCCTGGCCAATAATAAATGCCAGCGGCTGCTGGGGGCCCTGTTCCTGACGCCAGTCACGCAGCGTTTCCGACGTGTACGACGGGGTGTCCCGGCGCAGTTCACGCTCATCGAGTTCAAACAGCGGTTTGTCAGCGATAGCCAGTTCAAGCATTTCCGTGCGCTGAGCAGGGGTGGCTTCCGGTTGAGGCCGATGTGGCGGAACGTTATTTGGCATAATGATGACCTTCGACAGGCCAATCAGGTTCGCCAGAATTTCGACTGGTTTGAGGTGACCGTAATGCACGGGATCAAACGTGCCGCCGTAGAGTGCCTTTAACGCCGTCATATCATCCTTCGAAAAAAACGTCGGGCAGATTTTTGTGGCACAGCAGCAATGACAGCGCATCGAGCTCTGCCCAGACCGACTGACCGTAATCCTGTTTGAGCGTCAGCTCAGTTCGTGCCAGCAGCGACACGGCATGACGTAGCTGTTCGGGGCTCAGGCGGTTCAGCGCTTCGGTAAACAACGGTCGACGATTTTGCCAGACACGATGTTTATCAAACAGCGCGCGCAGCGGTGTGGAGACCGACTGACGCTTCATGTTGACCAGCAGCAGCAGTTCGCGTTGCAGGGTGCGCAGAAGAATAACCGGTTCGCTGCCCTCCTGACGAAGCTGTTGCAGGATATGCAGGGCGCGTTTGCTTTTCCCGGCTAACAGCGCATCCAGCCAATGAAACGGCGTGAAATGCGCGGCATCATTGACCGCCTGTTCAACGCGCGGCAGCGTCAGTTTACCGTCCGGCCACAACAGTGACAGGCGTTCGAGCGCCTGCGCCAGCGCCAGCAAATTGCCTTCATAGCAGTAGCAAAGCAGTTGGCTGGCTGCATCATCGAGCTGCAAATTATGCTGTTTCGCACGCGCTGCCAGCCAGCGTGGGAGCTGTGCCTGTTCCGGCGTCTGGCAGGAAACCTGTGCAGAACGATCGGAGAGGGCGCTGTACCACGCGGCGTTTTCCTGGGCTTTGGTCAGTTTGTTGCCGCGCACGATCAATAACAAATCGTCGTGGAGCAGAGCAACCAGCGCCGCGAGCTGTTCGTTGATTGCGGCGTTAGGACCGTTGTCCGGCAGGACTAACATCAGCGTCTGCCGGGTGGCAAACAGGCTGCGTTCCTGGCTCAGTGAGAACAACGTGTTCCAGTCGGTGCTGGTGTCAATCGACACGGTGTGGTGTTCATCAAAGCCCTGAGTGGCCGCCGCATGACGGATTGCATCCTGGCTTTCCTGAAGCAGAAGAGGGTCATTACCGAGGAGCAGATACGCCGCGCGCAGCCCTTCAGAGAGCTGCGCGCGGAGTTGTTCTGGGTACAACCGAATCATCAGTTATCCAGCGTCGTAGAGACGCGAGTCCCGGCCGGGGCTGCGGTAGCATCCGCCGCAGGCTGCTCGTCCTCTTTAGTGGCTTCGGCATCCGCCACTTTGACGCTTGGCAGCTTACGGATCAGCTGTTGAGCGGCCTTGTCGTACATTTCCTGAATGATGAGGTCCTGCTCGGCATCTTTCGCCAGCGCCTTCTGCGAGTTATCGAAGTACGAACGATAAACCTTGGTGCTGATTGGATAGATGTCGTGGCCTGGGATCAGCACGCTGGCACTGACGTTCATCACCATCTGGTATTCCGCCGTTTTACCGTCCTGGAATACGGATGCTGTGTCTTTAGCAACCGACGCACCGCCCAGACGCAGGGACGGAACGTCCTGGCGTAATGAGCTGGCCTCAACAATCTCAATCCCATTCAGACGCAGCTGGTTACGCACCGCGCGACTTAGCGGACCGTTAGGATCGCTTGAGATGAATATCATTTTTTTCATGTTATCCGGAACCTGCGTAGTACTACGCAGATGCCAGCCACAACCAGCGGTGACAAGCACCGCCAGAGATACCAATAACGTTGTCAGAAATCGCACGCTTCCTCCCGCGCTTAGCCAACGACCAGGTTCAGCAGTTTGCCCGGAACGTAAATGACTTTACGCACGGTAACGCCTTCCAGATATTTTGCGACCAGATGTTCCTGGCCTGCACGCTCACGAACCTGTTCTTCGGTTGCATCCACCGGCACAGTGACTTTGCCGCGAACTTTACCGTTAACCTGTACCACGACCAGAGTGGTGTTTTCCACCATCGCTTTCTCGTCGGCAACCGGCCACGGTGCGTTGTCCACATCACCTTCGCCACCCAGTACCTGCCACAGCGTGAAGCTGATGTGTGGGGTGAACGGGTTCAGCATACGCACCACCGACTGCAGCGCTTCCTGCAGCAGAGCGCGATCCTGCTCGCTTTCAGTCGGGGCTTTCGCCAGCTTGTTCATCAGTTCCATAATCGCCGCAATGGCGGTGTTGAAGGTCTGACGACGGCCGATATCATCGGTTACTTTGGCGATAGTTTTATGCACGTCACGACGCAGCGCCTGTTGATCTTCGCTCAGCGCATCAACATCCAGCGCCGCAACCGGACCCTTGGCGGTGTGCTCGTAAACCAGTTTCCACACGCGTTTCAGGAAGCGGTTAGCGCCTTCAACGCCAGATTCCTGCCACTCGAGGGTCATGTCTGCCGGAGAGGCGAACATCATGAACAGACGTACGGTGTCGGCGCCATAGCGCTCAACCATTTCCTGCGGGTCGATGCCGTTGTTCTTGGACTTGGACATCTTGCTCATGCCGGTATACACCAGCTCGTGTCCATCCGGGTCCGTCGCTTTCACGATACGGCCTTTCTCGTCACGCTCAACGATAGCGTCTTTTGGTGATACCCAATTACGTTCGCCGTTTGCACCTACGTAATAGAAGGCGTCTGCCAGAACCATACCCTGACACAGCAGCTGTTTAGCGGGCTCATCAGAGTTCACCATGCCTGCATCACGCATCAGTTTGTGGAAGAAGCGGAAGTACAGCAGGTGCATGATCGCATGTTCAATCCCGCCGATATAAATATCGACCGGCAGCCAGTAGTTAGCTGCGTCGGAATCGAGCATCCCTTCCTGATAGTCAGGGCAGGTGTAGCGCGCGTAGTACCAGGAAGACTCCATAAAGGTGTCAAAGGTGTCAGTTTCACGCAGCGCAGGTTGACCGTTAACGGTGGTTTTTGCCCACTCAGGATCGGCTTTGATTGGGCTGGTGATCCCGTCCATGACCACGTCTTCCGGCAGAATAACCGGCAGTTGATCTTCCGGGGTAGGCATCACCGTGCCGTCTTCCAGAGTCACCATTGGGATTGGTGCCCCCCAGTAACGCTGACGGGAAACGCCCCAGTCGCGCAGACGGAAGTTCACTTTGCGCTCGCCGACGCCCAGTGCCGCGAGCTTATCGGCGATGGCGTTGAAACCCTCTTCGAAGCTCAGGCCGCTGAACTCGCCAGAGTTGAACAGGGTGCCTTTTTCAGTCAACGCCTGAGCGGACAGATCCGGTTCGGAACCGTCAGCGTTCAGAATCACAGGCTTGATGGTCAGGCCATATTTACTGGCAAACTCGTAGTCGCGCTGGTCGTGACCCGGAACGGCCATGACGGCACCAGTGCCGTATTCCATCAACACGAAGTTGGCGGCCCATACCGGGATAGCTTCGCCGGTCAGTGGGTGAATCGCTTTAAAGCCGGTGTCGACGCCTTTCTTTTCCATGGTCGCCATTTCTGCTTCTGCGACTTTGGTGTTGCGGCATTCGTCAACGAAAGCAGCCAGCGCCGGATTGGTGGCGGCAGCCTGCTGTGCCAGCGGGTGACCCGCGGCAACGGCCAGATAGGTCGCACCCATGAAGGTATCCGGACGCGTGGTGTACACGGTCAGCTTGTCTGCGTAATTGGCGACGTCAAAGGTGATTTCCACCCCTTCAGAGCGGCCAATCCAGTTGCGCTGCATGGTTTTCACCGTGTCAGGCCACTGATCCATTTTATCCAGATCGTTCAGCAGTTCGTCGGCGTAAGCCGTGATTTTGATAAACCACTGTGGGATCTCTTTGCGCTCAACTTTGGTGTCGCAGCGCCAGCAGCAGCCGTCGATAACCTGCTCGTTCGCCAGAACGGTCTGGTCATTCGGACACCAGTTAACGGCAGAGGTCTTCTTGTACACCAGGCCTTTTTTATACAGCTCGGTGAAGAATTTCTGCTCCCAGCGGTAATATTCCGGGGTACAGGTCGCCAGTTCGCGGCTCCAGTCATAACCGAAGCCCAGCATTTTGAGCTGGTTTTTCATGTAGGCGATGTTGTCGTAGGTCCACGGTGCAGGCGCGGTGTTGTTTTTCACCGCCGCCCCTTCAGCCGGCAGGCCAAACGCATCCCAGCCGATAGGCTGCAGCACGTTTTTGCCCAGCATACGCTGGTAGCGGGCAATCACATCACCAATGGTGTAGTTACGCACGTGGCCCATGTGTAGTCGGCCAGAAGGATAGGGAAGCATCGACAGGCAGTAGTATTTCTCTTTACTGTTGTCTTCAGTCACTTCAAATGTGCGCTTTTCGTCCCAGTGTTGCTGGACTTTCGATTCTATCTCTTCCGGGCGGTATTGCTCTTGCATGGCAGCCAGTGGTCCTGTTTTCAATACAGCTACAAACGTAGCCAATGGATGTGGTCATTCAGATCCGCATAGCATAGCCCAAACGGCCACGTCAAAACAGCCTTTCGCACACTCCTGACAGGCGTTTATTTACCGTCTCTGTGGCTAACCTGACAAAGCTATCAGGAAATAAGGTCTATCATTAGAGGACGTTAACCGCCCGGGAGATGAAACAATGAACAAGGTTGCTCAATATTATCGTGAACTGGTGACGACACTAACGGAACGCCTGCGTAACGGAGAGCGCGATATTGACGCGCTGGTCGAACAGGCGCGGGAGCGTGTCAGCCAGACCGGGGAGTTAACCCGAACCGAAGTCGACGAGCTGACAAGGGCGGTGCGCCGCGATCTCGAGGAGTTCGCCATCAGCTATGGGGAAAGCCAGGACGAGCTAAAAGACAGCGTGTTTATGCGGGTGATAAAGGAAAGTATCTGGCAGGAACTGGCGGATATTACCGATAAAACGCAGCTCGAATGGCGCGAGGTGTTTCAGGACTTGAATCATCACGGCGTGTATCACAGCGGAGAAGTGGTGGGGCTGGGGAATCTGGTGTGCGAAAAATGCCATTTCCATCTGGCGGTCTATTCGCCTGACGTGCTGCCCCTGTGCCCGAAATGTGGCCATGACCAGTTTCAGCGTAAGGCGTTTGAGCCTTAATCAAATACCACGGTGTTGTTGGCCCGGTCAGCGTCAGCGCTGCCGGGCTATTAACAGTAAAATCAGTGCAGGATTTTCGCGAGGAAATCTTTCGCGCGGTCTGACTTCGGATTATTGAAGAAGTCGTCTTTGTCGGAATCTTCGACGATTTTGCCTTCATCCATAAAGATAACGCGGTTCGCCACTTTGCGGGCAAAGCCCATTTCGTGGGTGACCACCATCATCGTCATTCCTTCGTGCGCCAACTCAACCATGACGTCTAACACTTCATTGATCATTTCCGGATCGAGTGCCGAGGTCGGTTCGTCAAACAGCATTGCCACCGGATCCATACATAGCGCACGGGCGATCGCCACACGCTGCTGCTGCCCGCCGGAAAGCTGCGCCGGGAACTTATCCGCATGGGCAGACAGACCGACACGTTCCAGCAGTTTCAGGCCTTTGGTTCGCGCGGCGGTTTTATCGCGCTTGAGCACTTTGACCTGTGCCAGCGTCAGGTTTTCAATAATCGACAGATGCGGGAACAGCTCGAAATGCTGGAACACCATGCCGACGTTCGAACGCAGTTTGGCGAGATCGGTCTTCTTATTGTTAACCTGGGTGCCGTTGACCAGAATTTCACCTTTCTGCACCGGTTCCAGGCCGTTAACGGTTTTGATAAGCGTGGATTTACCGGAACCCGATGGGCCACATACCACCACAACTTCGCCTTTTTTCACTTCCGTGGAGCAGTCGGTGAGCACCTGAAAGTGACCATACCATTTCGAAACATTTTTCAGGGAAATCATTACACGGTCCTTTTCTTCAAATAGGTGACCAACAGCGAGGCGCTTAAACTGATAACAAAGTAGACGGCTCCTGCGAACAGGATCATCTCAACCTGGGTTCCGTCACGCTCGCCAATGGTCGATGCGGTACGGAAGAAATCGGCGAGGCTCAGGACGTACACCAGCGAGGTATCCTGGAACAGGACAATCCCTTGGGTCAGCAGCAACGGCACCATTGCCCGGAACGCCTGCGGCAAAATGATCAGTTTCATCGATTGCCAGTGGGTCATCCCCAACGCCAGTGCGGCGTTACCTTGCCCACGCGAAACGCTCTGAATACCTGCGCGGATAATTTCCGAATAATAGGCGGCCTCGAACATTGAGAATGCCACCATCGCGGAAATCAGACGGATATCGGCCTTCGGCGACAGCCCGAGCACCTGTTGTAAAAAGCCCGGCACAATCAGGTAGAACCACAGCAGCACCATCACCAGTGGAATAGAACGGAACACGTTCACGTAGGCCGTGGCAAACCACGCCAGCGGCTTGAACGTTGACAGGCGCATGACCGCCAACAGCGTGCCCCAGACAATCCCGATGATGATTGCGGTAACGGTGATTTTCAGGGTAATGACCAGACCTGCCAGCAGGTAGGGCATCGAAGGAACGATGGAACTCCAGTCAAACTCGTACATTATTTGCCTCCCATATTGCCCGGCAGGCGAACCTTACGTTCAACCAGATTCATCACCAGCATGATAATCGCGTTAATCAGGACGTAGGCCAGAGTGATGGCAGTGAAGGATTCCCAGGCATGCGCCGAGTAGTCCAGCAGTTTCCCGGCCTGCGCCGCCATGTCCACCAGACCGATTGTCGAGGCGATGGCCGAGTTTTTCACCAGGTTCATCATCTCGGAGGTCATTGGCGGCACGATCACGCGGTACGCATTTGGCAGCAGCACATATCGATAGGTTTGTGGCAGCGTCAGGCCCATTGCCAGCCCGGCGTTTTTCTGTCCGCGCGGCAGCGACTGAATCGCGGCTCGCACCTGCTCGCAGACGCGAGCAGCAGTAAACAGGCCCAGACACATCATTGAAGAGACAAAAAATTGAATGTTGGGATCAAGTTCTGACTTAAACCACATACCGAGGTTTTCCGGCAGCAGTTCCGGGATAACCAGATACCAGGTAAAGAACTGAACGATCAGCGGAACGTTACGGAACAGTTCAACGTACAGCGTCCCGATTCCGGAAAGGATTCGGTTGGGTACGGTACGCAGAATGCCGAACAGCGAGCCGACGAGGAAAGCGATAATCCAGGCCGTGACAGACAGCGCCACGGTGACCTGAAATCCGCTCCACAACCAGCCAAGATAGGTGGTGTTGCCGAACGGGGCTTGTTGCAGAAAAATACCCCAGTTCCAGTCGATTGACATAAATGGACTCCGAAAAAAAAGGGTAGCAGCGCTACCCTCGAAGATTGGTGAGAAGCTCTTTTCGCGCTGAATGGGGAACGACCACTCCGCGTATAGTCTGTCCATGCTTCCCGACAATCGAGAGGGCAGGCGAACCCGCCCATCGTTGTTTTAATTAGTTAAGTGCTTTGTCATTCGGTTCTTTGAACAGGGTCTTCATGTCGTCAGACAGTTCGAAGTTCATGTTCAGGTTCTTCGGTGGGATTGGGTTCTTGAACCATTTTTCGAACCACTTCGCCGCTTCACCCGAGGTCTGCGCCTGGGCAATGGTGTCATCCATCAGCTTCTTGAACTGCGGATCGTCTTTACGCAGCATACAGCCGTACGCTTCTTTAGACTGCGGCGTGCCGAGGATTTCCCAGTTGTCAGGTTTCTTCGCTTTTGCACGTTCGCCTGCCAACAACGCGTCATCCATCATGAACGCCACCGCGCGGCCGCTTTCCAAAGTACGGAAGGAGTCGCCGTGGTCTTTAGCACTGATGATGCGCATGTCCATTTTCTTATCATCGTTCAGTTTGTGCAGCAGCACTTCAGAGGTGGTACCGGAGGTCACGACCACCGCTTTGCCTTTCAGATCGGCGAAATCTTTGATTGGGCCACCTTTCTTGACCAGCAGGCGGGTGCCGACCACGAAGATGGTGTCAGAGAACGCAGCCTGTTTCTGACGCTCGAGGTTATTGGTGGTAGAACCACACTCGAAGTCAAAGGTTCCGTTCTGCAACAGCGGGATACGGTTCTGGGAGGTAATCGGGATCAGCTTTACCTGCAGGTCAGGTTTGTTGAGCTTCTTCTTAATAGCGTCAACGATAGCGTTGGAATAGTCCTGTGAGTAGCCGACCACTTTCTGCTGGTTGTCGTAGTATGAGAACGGTACGGATGATTCACGGTGGCCGACCACAATCACGCCATTTTTGGCGATTTTGTCCAGCGTGCTTTTGCCTGCTGCCGGCGCTGCATCATCGGCATGTGCCAGTCCGGCGGACATTCCCATCACCAGCATTGCTGCGGCCAGTTTACGTAATTGCATATCCAACTCCTTCCTTATCGTGGCGTCAGTGACGCGCAGATACCCATGTGAGTGTTGTGTTGTTATAGCCTGCCACTTGTGTGTGCAGTGTTAAGCCAGTTTGTTAACATTTAGTTTGGCTTAATGTAAAGATTTTGCTGCGATATTGTTTGTTTTTGCGAAGTGCGCCGCACCGTTTTAAGGCAAAAATGCTCCATTGCACCGAAAGGGTGCTACCGCTGAGCGTTATTGGTGCGACCGGGTTGCACTGAGGCAAATCACGCAGCTCTCTGAATTAACAAAGCAATTGGCGTGCCAGAAATGGGGGTGGGGCGAGGGGATAATTAGGGGGCAGGCTGATGCCCTCACCCCGGCCCTCTCCCGCAGGAGAGGGTGAAGGGACTAAAAACCATCGCATCAGCGACGGTTTTGCTGTTTACCTCGAAGGCTCATCACCAGGGCGCCAAAACCGAACAGTGCGGTGAGGATCCACAGTGGCCAGTTGCCGAAGCGGGCGTATGGCGTCAGGCCGGAGGTTGGCGTTACCGTGGTGGTCAGTACCTCACGAGTAAACTGCGGGATCATCGCCTGCACATCGCCGTGCGGATTAATCACCGCGGTAATCCCGTTGTTGGTGCTACGCAGCAGCGGTCGCGCCAGTTCCAGGGCGCGCATCCGTGCCATCTGGAAGTGCTGCCACGGGCCAATCGATTTACCGAACCACGCATCGTTAGAGATGGTCAGCAGGAAATCGGTATCCGGGCGGAGGTTGTCGCGCACCTGCTCGCCGAGAATAACCTCGTAGCAAATCGCCGGGGTCAGCTTCAGACCATGCGCCGAGAGCTGGGGCTGGACGTACGGCCCACGGCTAAACGATGACATCGGCAGGTCAAAGAACGGTGCCAGCGGACGCAGAATTGACTCCAGCGGTACAAATTCACCGAATGGCACCAGATGGTTCTTGTTGTACCGGTCGGTAGAGTTGTAGCTGTACGGGTTATCTTTGCCGAGCGTAATGATGGTGTTATAGGTGTCGTAACGGTTTTGGGCGTTAAGACGCGAATCGACGACCCCGGTTATCAACGAGCTGTTTTTGGCGCGCAACATATCGTCCATCATGCTGAGCAGGCGCTGCTGATTGATTTCGAGATCCGGAATGGCGGATTCTGGCCAAATGATGAGCTGTGATTTGCCCATGACTTTCTCGGTCGCATTGAGATAAATCTGCAGCGTGTTGATCAGCTCTTTTTCATCCCACTTCAGCGACTGAGGAATATTGCCTTGTACCAGCGACACCCCGGTGGTGCGCTCGGGTAGCAACTGATACCACTGGATATAGCGCAGTGGGAAAGGCAGGGCGAAGAGCACCACCGCCACGACCAGCGGACGCCAGTTGCGGGTCATTAACGCCAGCGCCAGCAGGCCGCTAACCATCATCAGCAGGAAGTTAATGGTCTCCACGCCCATCACCGGCGCGAGGCCTTTCAGCGGGCCGTCAATCTGGCTGTAGCCGAACTGCAGCCACGGGAAACCGGTCAACACCCAACCGCGCAGGAACTCGGTGATTTGCCACACCGCAGGTGCAGCAATAGCCACGCGAATCCAGGTCGCTTTTGGCCACAGACGCGAAAGCACCCCGGCGAATAACCCGGTATACAGCGACAGATATGCCGCGAGCAATACCACCAGGAAAACATTCACCGGGCCTGGCATACCGCCAAACTGCGCAATGCTGACGTACACCCAGTTGATGCCTGAGCCAAACAGGCCCAGCCCCCAGAAGTAACCAATCCAGGCACTTTGCAGCGGACGGCGGTTGAGGGTTAATCCTTGCAGCCCTATCAGCGACACAATCGCCGCAGGCCAGAAATCATAAGGTGAAAAAGCCAGCGTTCCGCAGGCACCAAAAAGTAGCGCCAGCAGCAGGCGAATGCGCTGGCGTTCAATCAGAGAGGCAAATGCCATTTAGCGTTGTCGTCCCGTAAAATTAGTCTTCCAGATTGGGCTGTGGCGCATCTTCCGGAAGTTTGACATGTACCTGGATGATACGTCGGCTGTCAGCCATCGCAACTTTGAACTGGTAACCATCAATGACAATCGATTCACCGCGCGCAGGCAGGTGACCGAACGCCTGCATGACCAGGCCGCCGATGGTATCAACTTCGTCGTCGCTAAAGTGCGTGCCGTAGGCTTCGTTGAAATCTTCAATCGAGGCCAGTGCGCGAACGGTCCAGGTGTGACGGCTCAGTTGACGGAAATCGATGTCATCTTCTTCATCGTATTCGTCTTCAATTTCGCCGACGATAAGTTCGAGGATGTCTTCGATGGTCACCAGACCCGAGACGCCGCCAAATTCGTCAATCACAATCGCCATATGGTAGCGCTGAGAGCGGAACTCTTTCAGCATACGGTCAACCCGCTTGCTTTCCGGCACCACCACCGCCTGGCGTAACACTTTATCCATGCTGAAAGCTTCGGCATCGCTGCGCATAAACGGCAGCAGATCCTTGGCCATCAAAATCCCTTCGATGTGATCTTTGTCTTCGCTGATCACTGGAAAACGCGAGTGGGCGGACTCGATAATGACATCGAGACATTCGTCCAGGCTCTGGCTGCGTTTTAGGGTAATCATTTGAGAACGGGGGATCATGATGTCGCGGACGCGTTGGTCTGCAATATCCATAACCCCTTCGAGCATGTCGCGCGTATCTTCGTCGATAAGGTCGTTTTGCCCGGAATCACGGATCAGCGCCAGCAGTTCATCGCGGTTTTTAGGCTCGCCGTGGAACAGTTGGCTCAGTAAGAGGGAGAAGAATCCCTTTTTGCTGTTTAAGGTGTCGTTACTGTGTGAGTTGTCGTCGCTCATGGCGTCGTGTGGGGTCTCATGTTAAATAAATCTTCCCGTCTGGCGTAAACACAGCATCAGACGGCATAAAATGCCAGCGCGGCGGCTAGCCGCCGCACAGGTTACTCTTTCTCGGCAATGTACGGATCATCATAGTTCAGAGCAAGCATTATCTCCGTTTCCAGACTTTCCATCTCTTCCGCTTCTTCGTCTTCAATATGGTCATAGCCGAGCAGATGCAGACTGCCGTGGATAACCATATGCGCCCAGTGGGCCTCGAGCGGTTTACCCTGTTCTTCGGCTTCACGCTCAACCACCTGACGGCAGATGATGAGGTCACCGAGCAGTGGCATTTCCATGCCCGGTGGTGCCTCGAACGGGAAGGAGAGGACATTGGTCGACTTGTCTTTTCCGCGATAGGTCAGATTCAGCTCGTGGCTTTCCGCTTCATCAACCAGACGGATAGTCACCTCAGACTCGGCCTGAAACGCCGGGATGGTAGCATCCAGCCAGCGTTGAAACTGAGCTTCCTGCGGCAGACCTTTTTCGTCTTCCGTTGCGACCTGTAAATCCAGAATAACCGAACTCATTTATGCTCTTGCTCCTGCGTTGCCAGCGCTTCGCGTTTGCGCTCGGCGGCCTGCTCGGCTTTACGTTTTTGTTCTGCTTCTTCCCACGCCTCATAGGCGTTAACAATGCGGGCTACCACCGGATGGCGTACCACGTCTTCGCTATGGAAGAAGTTGAAGCTGATTTCGTCTACTTCCGCCAGCACTTCAACGGCATGTCGTAGACCCGATTTGACGTTACGCGGCAGGTCAATCTGGGTTACGTCCCCGGTGATCACCGCCTTCGAGTTAAAGCCGATACGGGTCAGGAACATCTTCATCTGCTCGATGGTCGTGTTCTGGCTTTCATCCAGAATGATGAACGCATCGTTCAGCGTACGACCGCGCATATAGGCCAACGGTGCCACTTCAATCACGTTGCGCTCAATCAGTTTCTCAACCTTTTCGAAGCCGAGCATCTCGAACAGCGCGTCATACAGCGGACGTAGATACGGGTCAACTTTCTGGCTTAAATCGCCGGGCAGGAAGCCCAGTTTCTCACCGGCTTCAACTGCCGGACGGGTCAGCAGAATGCGGCGAATTTCCTGACGCTCCAGCGCATCGACCGCGGCCGCAACGGCCAGATAGGTTTTACCGGTCCCCGCAGGGCCTACGCCAAAGGTGATGTCGTGGTCGAGAATATTGGCGATGTACTGCGCCTGGTTCGGGGTACGCGGTTTGATAACGCCGCGCTTGGTCTTGATATTGATGGCTTTACCGTAGTCCGGCACGCTATCGGCGGTTTGCTCCAGCACGCGGGCTTCTTTGATAGCCAGATGAATCTGTTCCGGATCGATGTCCTGCGTCTGGCCGCGCATAGGCGCCGTATCGACATACAGGCTGCGCAGGATATCTGCGGCGGCGTTCACGCAGATAGCGCGTCCGGTGAGTTTGAAGTGGTTATCGCGGCGGTTGATTTCGATACCCAGTCGTCGCTCAAGATGTTTGATGTTGTCATCAAACGGACCGCAGAGGCTCAGCAGACGATCGTTGTCCGCAGGCTCGAGGGTGATTTCACGGGTTTCTGTATTCAAACTGTTCCTCTTTTACCTGGTGCCACGGCGGGCGTTTTTGTACATGTACAAAGGAAATTATTCGCGCAAGCGATTAAAGGTGCAAGCATTGCAATCGATGTGGGGGCAGGGCGAGGAAATGCAAGGGCCTGCCCGCAGGGGCAGGCCACGGGATCACGGCTGGAAAGTGCCCACGCCGAGATCGTTTTCTTTACGAGTACGGGCAATCACGGATTCCGGTGATTCCGCCACGCGCAGGCCCATCTCCGCTTCGGTGCGAACGACTTTGCCGCGCAGGGAGTTGGTATACACGTCGGTGATTTCCACATCGACGAATTTACCGACCATATCAGGCGTCCCTTCGAAGTTGACCACGCGGTTATTTTCCGTGCGCCCGGTCAGCTCCATCAGGCTCTTACGCGATGTGCCTTCGACCAAAATACGCTGGACGGTGCCGACCATACGGCGGCTCCAGGCCATTGCCTGCTGGTTGAGGCGCTCCTGCAAAATATACAGACGCTGTTTCTTATCTTCTTCCGAAACGTCATCAACCATATCCGCCGCCGGTGTCCCAGGACGCGCGGAGAAGATAAAGCTGTAGCTGACGTCCATATTGACGTCGGCAATCAGCTTCATGGTCTTCTCGAAGTCCTCGTTGGTTTCCCCCGGGAAGCCGACGATGAAGTCAGAGCTGATTTGAATATCCGGGCGCGCTTCGCGCAGCTTACGAATAGTGGCTTTATATTCCAGCGCAGTATGCGTGCGACCCATCAGGTTCAGCACGCGGTCAGACCCGCTCTGCACCGGCAGATGCAGGAAGCTCACCAGTTCTGGCGTATCGCGATAGACGTCGATAATGTCATCGGTGAACTCGATAGGGTGGCTGGTGGTGAAGCGAATGCGGTCGATGCCGTCAATGGCCGCAACCAGACGCAGCAATTCAGCAAACGAACCGGTGCTGCCGTCGTAGTTTTCGCCGCGCCAGGCGTTTACGTTCTGGCCAAGCAGGTGAATCTCACGCACGCCCTGAGCGGCCAACTGTGCGATTTCAAACAGGATATCATCGCAAGGACGGCTGACTTCTTCACCACGCGTGTAGGGCACGACGCAGTAGGTGCAGTATTTGTTGCAGCCTTCCATGATCGACACAAACGCGGTCGGGCCATCGGCACGCGGCTCCGGTAGGCGGTCAAATTTTTCAATTTCCGGGAAGCTGACATCGATGATCGGCTTACGGCGATCGCGCATGCCGCGAATGGTATTAATCATTTCCGGCAGGCGGTGCAGGGTCTGTGGGCCAAAAATGATATCGACATAGTGAGCGCGCTGGCGGATCAGTTTGCCTTCCTGAGACGCGACGCAGCCGCCGATGCCAATGATTACATCTGGGCGTTTCGCTTTGATGAGCTTCCAGCGACCCAACTGATGGAACACTTTCTCCTGCGCCTTCTCACGAATCGAGCAGGTGTTCAGCAGCAGTACATCGGCTTCTTCCGCGTTATCGGTCAGTTGATAGCCGTGGGTGGCATCCAGCAGATCGGCCATCTTTGATGAATCGTACTCGTTCATCTGACAGCCCCAGGTTTTAATATGGAGTTTTTTTGTCATCGACTTAGCTTTGCTCATGCTCAGGGGAACGCAGGGCGCGTATTGTAATGCTTTGCAGCGAGTGTGACCAGTATGACCGACTCAACGCCCAAAGGACAAAAAATCCGGTAAACTTAAGGGATTGAGGTTTAAGGAAACGAGCCATGAGCAATCAACATACTGATGTCGCCATTGTCGGTGGCGGAATGGTCGGCGCAGCCCTGGCCCTGGGCCTGGCACAGCAGGGATTCAGCGTGACCGTGATAGAGCAAACCACGCCGCCCGCATTTGATGCGGCGAGCCCGCCGGATGTGCGGATCTCGGCCATAAGTGCCTCGTCGGTTGGCCTGTTGCGCGGGCTTGGCGTGTGGGATGCTATTCATGCCATGCGCACCCACCGTTATCGCCAACTGGAAACCTGGGAATGGGAAAGCGCGCACGTGGTGTTTAACGCCTCGGAGCTTAAGCTGCCGGAACTCGGTTACATGGTGGAGAATAACGTGCTGCAACTCGCGTTGTGGCAGGCGCTGGAGGCGCATGACAAGGTCAGGCTGTGTGTGCCTTCCTCGCTGGAAACGATGCTGCATGGCACTGAGGGTTATCTGCTGGGCTTCACCGACGGCAGCGAAATGCAGGCGAAACTGGTGATAGGTGCCGATGGCGCAAATTCTCAGGTGCGGCAGATGGCCGGGATTGGCGTTCACGCCTGGCAATATCCCCAGTCCTGCATGTTGATTACCGTCGAGTGCGAAGCGGAACCGGGGGACAGTACCTGGCAGCAGTTTACGCCGAACGGGCCGCGTGCCTTTTTACCGCTGTTCGAACACTGGGCCTCGCTGGTGTGGTATGACACCCCGGCCCGTATTCGTCAGCTACAGACGCTGTCGTTAGAACAACTGCAGCAGGAGATTGTGCGAACCTTTCCGTCGCGGTTGGGCCATATCAAACCGGTTGCCGCCGGGGCATTTCCGCTGACCCGCCGCCATGCGTTGCGCTACGTTCAGCCTGGACTTGCGTTAGTGGGGGATGCCGCCCATACCATTCATCCGTTGGCCGGGCAGGGCGTTAATTTGGGATATCGTGACGTCGATGCGCTGCTGGACGTTCTGATTAATGCCCGCAGCCACGGCGAAGATTGGGCGAGTCTGCCGGTGCTCAAGCGCTACCAGACCCGCAGAATGGCGGATAACTATTTAATGCAATCCGGCATGGATCTGTTTTATGCCAGCTTCAGCAACGATCTCGCCCCGCTGAGAATGCTGCGCAATATCGGCCTGATGGCCGCCGAGCGTGCAGGCGTGCTCAAACGTCAGGCGCTGAAGTATGCGTTAGGGTTGTAACAAGGCAGGCCGTCGTGACATCGCGGTGGCCTGTTTCTATTTTCTGTCAAGGCTGAAGCATGAAAACAAAAAAGCCCGCCGAAGCGAGCTTTTTGTTTTATGTGGCTGGGGTACGAGGATTCGAACCTCGGAATGCTGGTATCAGAAACCAGAGCCTTACCGCTTGGCGATACCCCAACAGATTTTTTGATGCTGACGATGAGACTGAAAAAGTGGCTGGGGTGCAGGGATTCGAACCCCGGAATGCTGGTATCAGAAACCAGTGCCTTACCGCTTGGCGACACCCCATCAGGTGTTCTTTTCAGTTTTGGTTCATCGTTTACTAAATTGGCTGGGGTGCAGGGATTCGAACCCCGGTATGCTGGTATCAGAAACCAGAGCCTTACCGCTTGGCGACACCCCAAGAATTTGGTGGCTACGACGGGATTCGAACCTGTGACCCCATCATTATGAGTGATGTGCTCTAACCAACTGAGCTACGTAGCCTGAATTTTGTTTTGCCAGTGCCTGACTGGCTGGGGTACCTGGATTCGAACCAGGGAATGCCGGTATCAAAAACCGGTGCCTTACCGCTTGGCGATACCCCAAATGACTCACGCGAAAAAATGCTTAGTCAGGGAAAAATGGCTGGGGTACCTGGATTCGAACCAGGGAATGCCGGTATCAAAAACCGGTGCCTTACCGCTTGGCGATACCCCATCCGTGCAACGCTTTTGGAAATGGTGCGGGAGGCGAGACTTGAACTCGCACACCTTGCGGCGCCAGAACCTAAATCTGGTGCGTCTACCAATTTCGCCACTCCCGCAAAAAAAGATGGTGGCTACGACGGGATTCGAACCTGTGACCCCATCATTATGAGTGATGTGCTCTAACCAACTGAGCTACGTAGCCATCTTTTTTTCGCGTTACCTTATCGGCGTTGCGGGGCGCATTATGCGTATTGAGCCAATAAGCGTCAACTTCTTTTTCAAGGAAAATCGCTGGAATGTGACTGTTTGGTTAGGTTGCGAACAGCGCGGCGAATTTATCGGCAAAAATTGATTATTACGCCTTTTTTATCGCCAGATTACCGCTGATAAATGACAAAAGGGCCCCGAAGGGCCCTGAATCAAAAACAAGACATTATTTGTAGGCGGACTGGTGAACGCCGACAGCACGGCCTGATGGATCGTTCATGGTTTTGAACGCTTCATCCCACTCGATAGCTTTAGCCGACGAACATGCGACGGACGGGCCACCCGGCACGCACTCCGCAGCGCTTGGCAGCGGGAACAATTCTTCAAAAATTTCGCGGTACAGATACCCTTCTTTAGACGACGGTGTGTTGTACGGGAAGCGGAAGCTGGCAGTTTCCAGTTGTTTATCCGTCACCTGCTTCGCCGCCACTTCTTTCAGGGTGTCAATCCAGCTGTAGCCTACGCCGTCAGAGAATTGCTCTTTCTGACGCCACGCCACGCTCGCTGGCAGATAGGATTCAAAACATTCACGCAGAATGTGTTTTTCCATTTTGCCGTTGCCGCACATTTTATCCTGCGGGTTAATGCGCATCGCCACGTCGAGGAATTTCTTGTCGAGGAACGGCACGCGCGCTTCAACGCCCCAGGCTGACATCGCTTTGTTGGCACGCGCACAGTCAAACATATGCAGCGCCTGCAGTTTACGCACGGTTTCTTCGTGCAGTTCCTTAGCGTCAGGTGCCTTATGGAAGTACAGGTAGCCGCCGAATACTTCGTCAGAACCCTCACCCGACAGCACCATCTTGATGCCCATCGCTTTGATTTTACGCGACATCAAATACATTGGCGTCGAGGCACGAATCGTGGTCACGTCGTAGGTTTCGATGTGATAAATCACGTCGCGGATAGCGTCCAGACCTTCCTGCACGGTGAAATGAATTTCGTGGTGCACGGTGCCGAGATGGTGGGCGACTTCCTGCGCCGCTTTCAGGTCCGGTGAGCCCACGAGGCCAACGGCGAAGGAGTGCAGCTGCGGCCACCAGGCTTCAGACTGCTCCTGATCCTCTACCCGGCGTGCGGCATATTTTTTGGTGATAGCAGAGATAACAGACGAATCCAGACCGCCGGAGAGCAGAACGCCGTAAGGCACATCAGACATCAGGTGGCTTTTAACGGACTCTTCCAGTGCCTGACGCAGCTCGGCTTTGTCGGTCACGTTGTCTTTGACCGCATCGTAGCTGAACCAGTCACGCTGGTAATAAGGACGAATTTCGCCGTCCTGGCTCCACAGATAGCTGCCCGCCGGGAACTCTTTAATGCTGCGGCATACCGGCACCAGGGCTTTCATTTCAGACGCTACGTACAGGTTACCGTGCTCGTCGTGGCCCATATACAGCGGGATGATCCCGAGGTGATCGCGGCCAATCAGATACGCGTCTTTTTCACTGTCGTACAGCGCAAAAGCGAACATGCCCTGTAAATCGTCGAGGAATTCCGGGCCCTTTTCCTGATACAACGCGAGAATGACTTCGCAGTCAGAACCGGTCTGGAACGGGTAGCGGTCGCCGTATTCAGCGCGCAGAGCCTGGTGGTTGTAGATTTCACCGTTCACAGCCAGCGCGTGGGTTTTCTTTTCGTTGTACAGCGGCTGGGCACCGGCGTTGACGTCGACAATCGACAGGCGTTCGTGGACAAGGATGGCTTTATCACTGGCATATACACCTGACCAGTCCGGGCCGCGATGGCGCATCAGACGGGAGAGCTCCAGCGCTTTTTTACGCAGCTCGACCGCGTCCGTTTTGATATCCAGTACACCGAAAATAGAACACATAGCGACTTCTCCGTTAATTCTGTAGCGTGTTGTTGTGGCGTTGCATGACTTAAAAAATGCCGGAAAGCGACCGCCTGCGCAAGAGAATTACCGGGCTGAAAGAAAATAATGCAATGAGGATTAAAGAATAGTGAAAAACGCGCAGCATTAAGTCGCGGTTATTGACGATTATGCATTTTTTGGCGTGTTTTATTAGATGGTGTTTTATGTTTGCGAGGAAGGAATGTAGACCCGGCACGCAGCAAGCGCCGCCGGGCACATGCTTTAAATGACGTCGATTTCAGCGACCGACGGGTAAATCCATGACGGCCTGAACGGCATGCTATCGATATCATCCACCGTGGATACCCCCGAAAGCACCAGAATGGTTTCCAGACCGGCCTGGAAGCCTGCCAGAATGTCGGTGCGTAGGTTATCGCCGACGATCACCGTCTGTTCCGAGTGGGCCTGCATTTTATTCAACGCGGCGCGGATTATCCATGGACTCGGTTTGCCGACATAAAATGGTTTGCGGCCAGAAATTTTCTCGATACCCGCACACAACGCCCCGCAGGCCGGATAAAAACCACGACCATGCGTATCCGGGTTAGTGGCGATAAAGCGCGCCCCGTTGGCCACAAAGAACGCCGCCTTATGCATCATTTCCCAGTTGAAGGAACGGGTCTCGCCCACGATGACGAAGTCCGGATTCACATCAGTGATAGTAAAACCGGCTTTGTACAATTCGTGGATCAGTGCACCTTCGCCCACCACATAGGCTTTCTTACCTTCCTGGCGACGCAGAAAATCCGCGGTCGCCATCGCAGAGGTATAAAACACGCTGTCTGGCACGTCGACACCGGCGGTGGCGAAACGGTTGGCCAGGTCCTGCCCGGTCTGCGAAGGGTAGTTGGTGAGCAATACCAGCGGCAGGCCTTTTTCCAGCACGCGGGTCAAAAACTCCGCTGCACCGGGCACGGCTACGTTATCGTGCATCAGCACGCCGTCAATATCGCAAATGATGTTCTGAATGGTCATGGACAGTCCGACGTCGTATTTAAGAAAGGCGTAATTATACACATTATCCTCCCGTTCGCCTGAGGCGCGGGAGGAGGAGGGCGGTTTAGCTTTCCAGCAGTCGCTGGAGCAGCATACCGTTAAGCATTGAGCGTTTGACGAGAGCAAAGGCGCCAATGGCGGAGCGGTGATCGAGCTCCGAACGTACTACCGGCAGATTGTGGCGAAACGCTTTCAGCGCCTGGGTATTGATGCAGCCCTGAATGGCAGGCAACAGCACTTTCTCCGCTTCGGTGATTTCACCGGCGATAACCACTTTCTGTGGGTTAAACAAGTTGATGGCGATGGCGATAGTTTTGCCGAGATGGCGGCCAACATGCTCAATCACTTCGCTGGCCAGGGCATCGCCTTTGTTCGCGGCTTTGCAGATGGCTTTGATGTTACAGTCATCAAGCGAGACTTTGCTCTGGTAGCCTTTTTCCAGCAGCTGGCGTACTCGTTGCTCGATAGCCGCATTGGCAGCAACGGTTTCCAGACAACCGAAATTTCCGCAGTGACAACGTTCACCAAGCGGATCAACCTGAATATGGCCAATCTCGCCGACGTTGCCGTTTCGGCCGATAAAAATGCGGCCGTTCGAGATGATCCCAGCCCCGGTGCCGCGATGCACCCGCACCAGAATAGAATCTTCGCAGTCCTGAGTTGCACCGAAATAGTGCTCAGCGAGCGCCAGACTGCGGATATCGTGCCCGACAAAACAGGTCACGTTAAAACGTTTTTCCAGCGCGCCAACCAGTCCCCAGTTTTCCACAGGAATGTGCGGCATATAGCGGATCACGCCGCTTTCTGGGTCAACCAACCCCGGCAGGATAACCGAGATAGCTATCAGCTCGCGGATCTTGCGCTGGCTGTTTTCAATAAAGGTGGCGATGGTGTTGAGCAGCGCATGTTCCAGGGTTTCCTGGGTGCGTTCCGGCAACGGATAATGCTCTTCGGCGACGACTTTACTGCTTAGATCATACAGCGTGAGGGTGGTATCGTGTCGGCCCAGACGCACGCCGATGGCGTGAAAATTGCGGGTTTCAGTAATAATCGAAATCGCGCGGCGGCCCCCGGTGGAGGCCTGCTGATCGACTTCTTTGATCAGGCCGCGTTCAATTAGTTGACGCGTGATTTTGGTCACGCTGGCGGGCGCGAGCTGGCTCTGTTCGGCAATCTGAATGCGCGAGATTGGTCCGTGCTGATCAATCAGGCGGTAAACGGCCGCACTGTTAAGTTGTTTAACGAGGTCAACATTACCAATTTGAGCGTGTCCGCCTGATGTCATACTTTACTTACTCAGCAACGACCTCGTTACCATTAACGATGGTCTTAGTGATTTTATAATCGCGAGTGAACGCGGTCAGGTTGGCTACCATGCCAGGGGCGATGCTGCCCAGTTGCTTATCGACGCCGATGGCACGGGCCGGATACAGCGTGGCCATACGCAGCACTTCATCGAGTGCGATACCGCAGTGTTCCACCAGGTTACGTACGCCTTCAATCATCGTCAATGCGGAACCACTTAAGGTGCCGTTCTCATCCACGCACAGTCCATCCCGGTAGTATATTGTTTTACCAGCAAAAATGAACTGTTCAATATTCGCGCCTGCCGGTGCGGTGGCGTCTGTAACCAGACAAAGCTTGTCACCTTTCAGGCGTTTGGCGTTACGAACGTTAGCGAAATCAACGTGAAGACCATCGACGATAATACCGCAGTAAACGTCCGGTTCATCAAAAATAGCGCCAGCCAGACCCGGCTCACGCCCGGTGATGTACGGCATGGCGTTATACAGATGGGTTGCGAAGGTCACGCCTGCGCGGAAGCCAGCTTTGGCTTCTTTCAGCGTGGCGTTGGAGTGGCCCGCAGAGACCACAATTCCGGCGTTAGCCAGACGGGTAATAACTTGGGCAGGAACCATTTCCGGTGCCAGAGTGACCTTGGTAATCACATCGGCGTTAGCACACAGGAAGTCGACCAGGTCGTCGTCAGCCTTACGCACGTAATCCGGGTTATGCGTCCCTTTCTTAACGATATTCAGCCACGGACCTTCCAGATGTAGACCCAGCGCCTGATTCGGGTGTTTCGCCAGGTATTCACGCATCACGCGGATACCCTGCTTCATCAGGTCATCGCTGGAGGTGATCAGCGTTGGCAGATAGCTGGTGCAACCAGATCGCTCGTTGGCTTTCTGCATGATTTCCAGCGTTTCAACGGTCACCGCATCCGGGCTGTCGTTAAACTGCACGCCGCCGCAGCCATTCAGCTGGACGTCGATAAAACCGGGAGCAAGAATGGCGCCATTTAACGAGCGTTGCTCAATCCCGGACGGCAAATCGGCCAGTGGGCAGAGTTGTTCAATCAGGCTATTGGCGATAACAATCGCATGGTCATCCAGAATTTCGTGGCCGGTATAAATTCGGCCATGGGTTAATGCATACATTACGACCCCCGGTGTCAAAAAAGCATCCGCCCCCTTGAAGAGGGGCGGGGATTCAATTACAGACCTTTAATATTTTCGGCTTCTAATTCGTTGAAGTACTTCAGTGTTTTCACTTTCAGTTCCATGGTGGACGGCTCGTCGCACACCATCACTGCTTTCGGGTGCAGCTGCAGACAGCTAATGGTCCACATGTGGTTCACGTTGCCTTCAACCGCCGCCTGCAGCGCTTGTGCTTTCTGATGGCCCAACACCAGAATCATCACTTCTTCTGCGTCAAGCAGCGTACCCACGCCCACGGTCAGCGCATATTTTGGCACCTGAGTCACGTCGCCGTCGAAGAAACGGGAGTTTGCCACGCGGGTGTCATGGGTCAGGGTTTTAATACGGGTACGAGAGGACAGTGAAGACGCCGGTTCGTTGAACGCGATATGACCGTCGTTGCCTACGCCACCCATGAACAGGTTGATTTTGCCGTAAGAACGGATTTTTTCTTCGTACTGGCGGCATTCTGCGTCGATGTCTGGCGCGTTGCCATCCAGCAGGTTAATGTTTTCTGCCGGAATATCAACGTGATCAAAGAAGTTACGGTGCATAAAGCTGTGGTAGCTTTCCGGATGCTCTTTTGCCAGGCCCACGTACTCATCCATGTTGAAAGTCACAACATGTTTGAAGCTAACCTGGCCCGCTTTGTGCATCTCAACCAGAGCTTTATACGCGGTGAGCGGAGTACCGCCGGTTGGCAGACCCAGAACAAAAGGACGGTCCGCGGTGGGTTTGAACGCATTGATGCGGTTGACGATATGACGGGCGGCCCATTTACCTACTTGTTCAGCTGTCGCCAGGGGAATCAGTCTCATTGTTCACCTCAATAGTTAATATAAATGTTGGCGGATTGGCACCGTATCTCTGTTAAGAGTAACCTGGATTAGCAAGGAGAGGGGGCAATCCGTCCTGATTTTTCGAATGATAAAATAAGTTTTCCCTGTTAGCCAGTCGGATGAGGGGGTGAAGACGATATTTGGTGATAAAAATCACAAAAAAGGTGCTTTTAATTTGCGAGACGAATTAATTTTTCACACACTCTGAAGGCAAGTGATACATTGCTGTGCTTTCAAGATAGTCACACTATAAAAAAACGGCTGTAACTCAGTCGGTCGGGGTCTCAAGGGGGAATAAAAGTGAGTGTTCTAGGTTATTTACAAAAAGTTGGCCGCGCACTAATGGTGCCAGTGGCCACGCTGCCGGCCGCAGCCATCCTGATGGGTGTCGGCTACTGGATTGACCCGGTGGGCTGGGGCGGATCTAACGCACTGGCTGCGTTCTTCATTAAGTCAGGCTCCGCGATTATCGACAACATGTCCGTGTTGTTCGCAATCGGTGTGGCTTACGGTATGTCTAAAGATAAAGACGGTGCAGCAGCGCTGACCGGCTTTGTGGGTTTCCTCGTATTAACAACCCTCTGCTCTCCGGCAGCGGTGTCCATGATCCAACAAATTCCGGCGGACCAGGTTCCGGCGGCATTCGGTAAGATCAGCAACCAGTTCGTCGGTATCCTTGTCGGTATTATCTCTGCGGAACTGTACAACCGCTTCAGCGGCGTTGAGCTGCCAAAAGCGCTGTCGTTCTTCAGCGGTCGCCGTCTGGTTCCGATCCTGACCTCCTTCGTCATGATTGCCGTCGCTTTCGTACTGATGTATGTCTGGCCGGTTATCTTCGACGGTCTGGTGGCCTTTGGTGAGCACATCCAGAAACTGGGTTCTGTCGGTGCAGGCGTATATGCGTTCTTCAACCGTATGCTGATCCCGGTAGGTCTGCACCACGCGCTGAACTCCGTATTCTGGTTTGACGTTGCCGGCATTAACGATATCCCTAACTTCCTCGGCGGCGCGCAGTCTATCGAAGCCGGTAAAGCAGTGGTGGGCATCACCGGCCGTTATCAGGCAGGCTTCTTCCCGATCATGATGTTCGGTCTGCCGGGTGCGGCACTGGCGATTTACCACTGTGCTCGTCCAGAAAACAAGGCCAAGGTACTGGGTATCATGATGGCGGGCGCATTCGCGGCCTTCTTCACCGGTATCACAGAACCGCTGGAGTTCTCCTTCATGTTCGTGGCGCCGGTTCTGTACTTCATCCACGCTGTGCTGACCGGTATTTCCGTATTCATCGCTGCCAGCATGCAATGGATTGCGGGCTTCGGCTTCAGCGCCGGTCTGGTGGATATGGTGCTGTCCTCGCGTAACCCGCTGGCGACACACTGGTGGATGCTGATCCCTCAGGGTCTGGTGTTCTTCGTTATCTACTACGTGGTGTTCCGCTTCACTATCACCAAATTCAACCTGATGACTCCGGGTCGCGAACTGGCTGTTGCCGGTAGCGAAGCCGATGGCCAGGACGTGAATGTGAGCAGTGATAAAGAGCAGGATGCGTCCGAGCTGGCACGCCAGTACATCGCCGCAGTGGGCGGTTCTGACAACCTGACCGGGATTGACGCCTGTATCACTCGTCTGCGTCTGAACGTGAAAGATTCCGCGCTGGTTAACGAAGCGCTGGCTAAGCGTCTGGGTGCCTCTGGTGTGATTCGTCTGAACAAAACCAGCGTGCAGATTATCGTGGGCTTTGTGGCAGAAAAAATCGCTAACGCGATGAAAACCACCGGTCACGTTGCCGCCGCAGAAGCCGCTCCGGCAGCAGTACCAGCCCAGGCCGCGGCTAAACCGCAGGCTGTGCCAAACGCGGTCACCATCGCTGCACTGGTTTCGCCAGTGACCGGGGATGTGGTCGCTCTGGATCAGGTGCCTGATGAAGCCTTCGCCAGCAAAGCAGTAGGCGACGGTGTGGCGGTGAAACCAACTGAAAAAACGGTTGTTTCTCCGGCGGCTGGTACCATCGTTAAAATCTTCAATACCAACCACGCGTTCTGCCTCGAAACTGAAAAAGGCGCGGAAATCGTTGTCCACATGGGGATCGATACCGTTGCACTGAACGGCCAAGGCTTCACGCGTCTGGTAGAAGAGGGTGCCGAAGTGGTTGCAGGTCAGCCGGTCCTGGAAATGGATCTGGACTTCCTGAACGCTAACGCACGCTCAATGATTAGCCCAGTGGTGTGCAGCAACATCGATGATTTCAGCGGCCTGGTTATCAAGGCGCAGGGTCAGGTTGTTGCAGGCGTTACGCCGCTGTATGAGATTAAAGGCAAGTAATCGTTCCTGAGTAGAACTTAAGTGCCTTAGCGGCGGGGGGAAATCCTCCGCCGCTTTTTTATGGCTCCCGCCGCCCCAATATTCTCTGTTAACCCCCATTTTTCTGTAACTAAGGGTTGTCTCCGCCCTCAGCTTATAAGATCATATTCCGTTATATGTTGTTTACGCCTTGAGGAACCCGCGATGAGTGAGGCAGAAGCCCGCCCGACTAACTTTATTCGCCAGATTATCGATGAAGATCTGGCCACTGGTAAGCATACGACCGTGCACACCCGTTTTCCGCCTGAGCCGAACGGTTATCTGCACATCGGTCATGCGAAATCGATCTGCCTGAACTTCGGCATCGCCCAGGATTATCAGGGTCAGTGCAACCTGCGTTTCGATGACACCAACCCGGTGAAAGAAGACATCGAATACGTGGAGTCGATCAAACATGACGTCGAGTGGTTAGGCTTCCACTGGTCAGGTGACATCTGCTACTCCTCTGACTACTTCGATAAGCTGCACGAGTATGCGATTGAGCTTATCAACAAAGGTCTGGCGTATGTGGACGAACTCTCCGCAGACGAAATCCGTGAATACCGCGGCACCCTGACGCAGCCGGGCAAAAACAGCCCTTACCGCGATCGCAGTGTGGAAGAGAACCTGGCGCTGTTTGAAAAAATGCGTGCCGGGGGCTTCGAAGAAGGGAAAGCGTGTCTGCGTGCCAAAATCGACATGGCATCGCCGTTTATTGTGATGCGCGATCCGGTGTTGTATCGCATCAAATTCGCCGATCACCATCAGACCGGCAGTAAGTGGTGCATCTACCCGATGTATGACTTCACTCACTGCATCAGCGATGCGCTGGAAGGCATTACCCACTCGCTGTGTACGCTGGAATTCCAGGACAACCGTCGCCTGTACGACTGGGTGCTGGACAACATTTCCATTCCGGTCCATCCGCGTCAGTACGAGTTCTCTCGTCTGAATCTGGAATACACCGTGATGTCCAAGCGTAAGCTGAACCTGCTGGTTACCGACAAGCACGTTGAAGGCTGGGATGATCCGCGTATGCCGACCATCTCCGGTCTGCGTCGTCGCGGCTATACCTCAGCGTCCATTCGTGAGTTCTGTAAGCGCATCGGCGTCACCAAGCAGGACAACACCATCGAGATTGCATCGCTGGAATCCTGCATTCGTGAAGATCTCAACGATAATGCACCGCGTGCGATGGCGGTTATCGATCCGGTTAAACTGGTTATCGAAAACTACCCGCAGGGTGAAAGCGAAATCGTCACCATGCCGAACCACCCGAGCAAACCTGAAATGGGCAGCCGTGAAGTGCCGTTCAGTGGGGAAATCTGGATCGATCGCGCTGACTTCCGTGAAGAAGCCAACAAGCAGTACAAGCGTCTGGTGATGGGCAAAGAAGTGCGCCTGCGCAACGCTTACGTGGTTAAGGCCGAGCGCGTAGAGAAAGATGCAGAAGGCAACATTACGACTATCTTCTGTACTTATGATGCCGATACGCTGAGTAAAGATCCGGCTGATGGTCGTAAAGTGAAAGGCGTGATCCACTGGGTTAGCGCTCAGCATGCGCTGCCGGTTGAGATTCGCCTGTACGATCGTCTGTTTAGCGTGCCGAACCCGGGGGCCGCAGAGGACTTCCTGGCTGTCATCAACCCAGAATCACTGGTTATCAAGCAGGGCTATGCTGAGCCTTCGCTGAAAGCCGCTGAAGTGGGCAAAGCGCATCAGTTCGAACGTGAGGGTTACTTCTGCCTCGACAGCCGTTATACCACCGCTGAGAAGCTGGTGTTTAACCGCACCGTGGGTCTGCGTGATACCTGGGCGAAAGCGGGCGAGTAACCGTTCCGTTATCGCAAAATGAAGAAGCGTCGCCCTGAGCGGCGCTTTTTTTATGTCATTTTCGTGATGCGAAATAATATCATTTCGATCTATGAAACACCGCCTCTGCCTTGTTACATTTTCAACTGACGTTATTCTCTAATTCGTTGTAAAACCCCAGCCTAATGCACCTTGCGGCATCTCCTTTAAAAACGCAACTTTGTAACAAAACGCAATCAAATATGTGCGCCCTGTCATAATCTTGTGCTTTCGTGCGGAAAAAGGATTGATAATTCGCGTCGCGAAAAATAGTCTACCGACATAGCGTTAGGACATTTCTGCCTCGCTACTTTTTTGCAGTACTTATTTTTATCGCTGTTCACCTTTGTGAGCGCGTTTTTAAAAGTCAAAGAGGATATACACATGCGTACGTTCAGTGGCAAACGTAGTACGCTGGCGCTGGCTATTGCCGGGGTCACCGCAATGTCGGGCTGGATTGCAGTTCCGCAAGCCAGTGCAGCAGGATTCGTAGACGATTCAACCTTAACCGGCGGTGTCTATTACTGGCAACGTGAACGTGACCGTAAAGACGTCACCGACGGCGACAAGTACAAAACCAACCTTTCCCATTCCACCTGGAACGCTAACCTCGACTTCCAGTCTGGCTATGCCGCCGATTTTATCGGCCTTGATATTGCTGCTTTCACCGCTATTGAAATGGCGGAGTCATCAGAAAGCGGACACCCAAACGAAATTGCATTCTCATCCATTAATAAAGGTTACGACGAAGATTACTCTGGCGATAAGAGTGGAATCAGCCTTTATAAAGCTGCCGCGAAATTCAAACTGGGCCCAACCTGGGCGCGAGCAGGTTATATTCAGCCAACCGGGCAAACGCTTTTAGCGCCGCACTGGAGCTTTATGCCAGGTACGTATCAAGGGGCAGAAGCCGGGGCTAACTTTGATTACGGTGATGCAGGCGCGTTGAGTTTCTCCTATATGTGGACCAACGAATACAAGGCTCCATGGCACCTCGAAACAGATCATTTTTATCAGAACGATAAGAAGACCAAAGTTGAGTATCTGCACTCCATTGGTGCTAAGTATGATTTCAAAAATGACTTGGTGCTGGAAGCGGCATTTGGTCAGGCAGAAGGCTTTATGGATCAGTACTTCGCCAAAGCCAGCTACAAATTTGATGTCGCCGGTGCACCACTCTCGACCAGCTACCAATTCTATGGGGCGCGTGACACCGTTGAGAGCAACACCATTAACGATATCTACGACGGCACCGCGTGGTTACAGGCACTGACCTTCGGCTATAAAGTGGCTGACGTGGTTGACCTGCGCCTTGAAGGGACGTGGGTAAAAGCAGAAGGCCAGCAGGGTTACTTCCTCCAGCGTATGACCCCGACCTATGCCTCCTCCAACGGTCGTCTCGATATCTGGTGGGATAACCGCTCAGACTTCAACGCCAACGGCGAAAAAGCGGTGTTCTTCGGTGCGATGTATGACCTGAAAAATTGGGATATGCCGGGCTGGGCCGTCGGTGCATCTTACGTGTATGCCTGGGATGCCAAACCGGCAGACTGGTATATCAACAGCGCGGGTCAGCGTGAAGACAACGCCTCGAACAAAATCAAAGAGTCTTCTTACAGCTTTGATGCGATGTACACCGTGCAGGAAGGCCGTGCGAAAGGCACGCTGTTCAAACTGCACTTCACTCAATACGACAACCACTCCGACATCCCAAGCTGGGGCGGTGGTTACGGCAACATCTTCCAGGATGAGCGTGACGTGAAGTTCATCGTTATCGCCCCGTTCACTATCTTCTGACACGCGTGCGGCAGGGTAAACCTGCCGCGCATTGATAAGGCCGTATCATGAAAAAATTGATTCTTATCGCCGTTATGGCTTCCGGGCTGGTGGCCTGCGCACAGCCATCTCCCGCACCACAAGAAGACAGCAAGCTGAAAGATGCCTACAGCGCCTGTATCAATACCGCTGAAGGAAATCCGGATAAAATTGACGCCTGCCAGAGCGTGCTTAACGTGCTGAAAACTGACAAGACCCATCAGCAGTTTGCGAATCAGGAAAGTGTACGCGTACTGGATTACCAGAATTGTATTCTGGCGACGCGGACCGGCAACGATCAGGCAGTCAAAGCCCGTTGTGATCAGGTGTGGAAAGAGATTCGCAGTAACAATACGCCTAAGCCGTAACCCTCGACGGTTGGCGCTATTGCCCCAATGTTATGCCAAAAATGCCAATAAAAAAGCCAACCGTCAGGTTGGCTTTTACTTTTCTGGGGGGCCGATTATTTCTCGGCACCGTCATGTGCGTGCTCATCTTCACGGCAGTCGCCTTCTGCGCAATGGCCATAAAGATAAAGACTGTGGTTGGTCAGACGAATGCCGTGTTTGGTGGCAATTTCGCGCTGACGCGCTTCGATAGAGTCATCACTGAATTCGATAACCTTGCCACAGTCGAGGCAGATCAGGTGATCGTGGTGATGCTGTTGGGTCAATTCGAAAACAGATTTACCGCCTTCGAAATTGTGGCGGGTGACAATCCCGGCATCGTCGAACTGGTTCAGAACGCGATACACCGTTGCCAGACCAATTTCTTCGCCCATGTCGATGAGGCGTTTATAAAGGTCTTCCGCACTGACATGGTGATTGTCAGGCTCCTGAAGCACTTCCAGAATTTTCAATCGAGGAAGCGTGACTTTCAGGCCTGCTTTCTTTAATGCGGTATTGTTGTCAGTCATGCGGAATCAGTCCTGTTGCTAGGCGATACACTTCCTTATAGGAAGTATTACTAAGAATGAATTCAGGATAATGCGTCTCATTATAGGACTGCGGTGCCTAAATGAAAACTGCAAACCCTGAGCAAAGTATGCTTTTCAGAAACGAGGCATCATCTGCAAAGCGAAACATCCGACCTCGTCAAAACAGAAGACATTGTACAGATATGTGCTCAAAAGTTAAAAATTTGTAGCGATTAATTTGATTGCTTATAACTATTAATTTTACGCAATCTATCGATTTGTTCATCAATCATACGGCGCAACGCAGGCGCTGCGCCGTGACATCATCAGGCGTTCTTGATCTCTTCCAGGTGCAGCTCTTCAGAGATTTGTTTTACCCACTTCTGAACGCGTTCAGCGGTCAGTTCAGGCTGGCGATCTTCATCAATGGCCAGACCAACAAAATGGTTGTCATCGGCCAGACCTTTAGAGGCTTCGAAATGGTAGCCTTCGGTTGGCCAGTGACCGACAATGGTCGCGCCGCGCGGTTCGATGATGTCGCGGATGGTGCCCAGCGCATCACAGAAATATTCTGCGTAGTCTTCCTGATCGCCACAGCCAAACAGGGCCACCAGTTTGCCGTTGAAGTCTACCTCTTCCAGCGTCGGGAAGAAGTCGTCCCAGTCACACTGTGCTTCACCGTAGTACCAGGTTGGGATACCCAGCAGCAGAATGTCGAAACCTTCGAGGTCTTCTTTACTGCTCTTGGCAATGTCATGCACCTCGGCAACGTCTTTGCCCAGCTGCTTCTGGATCATCTTCGCAATATTTTCGGTGTTACCGGTGTCGCTGCCGAAAAAAATACCTGTGATTGCCATGAGTAAAATAACCTCTTGAAACGTAATGAAATGATGGTGGAATGTTGCCCACAGATAAAGGCAATGATAGCAGGAGGAGAAGTGCGCGGGAACTGCAATTGCGCCGTACTGCACTCACTGCTAAATGAAAGTGAAAGATTTCGTGTTTTCAGTCACGTTCCTGGCCGTGTAACGCAGCCAGTTGTTGCATCAGTATCTCTTCGATAAGCTCGCTGCGGCTCATGTTTCTGGCATCCGCCAGCTCATTGAGTGCGTCAACGGCATCGTTATTGAGCTTAAGCTCAACGCGTTTGAGACCGTTGCTTTTGTCGCGTTTCAGCTGATTACGCTTATTAATGCGTAACTGTTCGTCGCGTGAGAGCGGATTGGTTTTCGGCCTTCCCGGGCGACGCTCGTTTGCGAACAAATCTAATGTCGTTCGGTCCGTTTGTTCTTTTGCCATGATTCAGAGTGACTTCGGGGAAACAAGCCGCCAGACGACAGGCCCGGCGCAGATAGCGCGCAATCATACATGAGCGAAACCCACACGCCAACGCCGGGAGCCACAATGGCGCTTGCTTGCTCGGATTTTAATCATTCCGCCAGGTAGCGACGGATAGCGCGGAGTACCGCATCCGGTTTTTCAGCATGAACCCAGTGTCCAGCCCCGGCAATCACGTGCGCTCGCGCCTGTGGGAACTGCGCTAACAGGGCGTCGCGGTACGCGTTGGTGACATAAGGCGAATTGCCGCCAGCAATAAACAGGGCAGGGTGGTCCCATGCGGGAATCGGTTCCCAACCGACGATGTGCTCATACTGATCCCACAATGCGGGCACGTTGAAGCGCCATTCGCCGTCGACAAAAGATTTCAACAGGAACTGAATCACGCCTTCTTCATTAATATGCTTGCGCATAACCTCTGCCGCCTGCTGACGGTTTGAGACAGCGGCTTCGGTCACCGCGTTGATGGCCGCAAAGATTTCATCGTGACGACGCACCTGATAATTCACCGGAGCAATATCTATCGCCACCCATTTTCCGACGCGTTCTGGCGCCAGGGCAGTAAACGCCATCACCGCTTTCCCGCCCATGGAATGGCCGATCAACGTGGCTTTTTCAATGCCGTTGGCATCGAGCGTGTCGAGAAGATCCTGCGCCATCGCCGGATAGGTCATTTCCGCGGATCGCGGGGAAAGGCCGTGGTTACGCATGTCGACTTGCAGAATATCGTGGTCGACAACCAGATCCCTCGCGAGGATCCCGAGGTTATCCAGGCTACCGAAAAGGCCGTGAACCAGGACGATGGGAGAATTAGTGTGCAGGTTTTGTGCAGTTTGCGCTCGGCTGTTTAATTTCATGGCAAAGTTCTTTTTTTCGCTACGTCGGGTTAGGGTATCATGTTGAGCATTCTGCCGCCCGGCTGCAACACTCAGTAGTCGTCTGAGTTTTTGCCGACACGCTATCCGCTGTTGGGTTTTGTCCTTATAATCCCAACGACTTGTATTCAGAAAAGATATCTCACTGGATTAAGATGAAAACGATCGAAGTTGATGACGAACTCTACGGCTTTATTGCCAGCCACACTAAGCACATTGGCGAGAGCGCATCCGACATTTTACGGCGTATGCTGAAAATTTCTGCCGTACCACAAGCTGCAGCAACCGTAGCCAAAGAGACCCCGGCACCTGCTTCTGCACCGGTCGTCGCTGCGGTCAAAAAAGTCGCTTCGCCGAAAGATAACGTTCGCGCGGTGCGTGAGCTGCTGCTTTCTGACGAATACGCTGAGCAGAAGAAAGCGGTCAACCGTTTCCTGCTGGTGCTGACTACACTTTACTCCTTAAACAACAAAGCATTTGCTGAGGCGACTGAGTCCCTGCATGGCCGCACGCGCGTCTACTTCGCGGTTGATGAAGCGACGTTGCTGAAAAACGGCAATCAGACCAAGCCTAAGCAAGTGCCTGAGACCCCGTACTGGGTGATAACGAATACCAATACCGGTCGTAAATGCAGCATGGTCGAACACATCATGCAGTCAATGCAGTTCCCCGCGGAATTAATTGAAAAGGTTTGCGGCACTATCTAAGCATAAGAAGGACCAGGCAATGGCAACTCATAACCGTGCGGGTCAGCCTGCACAACAGAGTGATTTGATCAACGTCGCCCAGCTGACGTCTCAGTACTACGTGCTGAAACCTGAAGTGGGTAACGCAGAACACGCGGTGAAATTCGGCACTTCCGGTCACCGTGGAAGCGCCGCCCGTCATAGCTTTAACGAACCGCATATCCTGGCTATCGCTCAGGCTATTGCGGAAAATCGTGCCAAAAATGGCATCACCGGGCCGTGCTACGTCGGGAAGGATACCCACGCGCTGTCAGAACCGGCGATCATCTCGGTACTGGAAGTGCTGGCCGCCAATGGTGTAGATGTCATTGTTCAGGAAGATAACGGCTATACGCCAACGCCTGCCATTTCCAACGCTATCCTGGTTCACAACAAAAAAGGGGGGGCGCAGGCTGACGGTATCGTCATCACCCCTTCGCACAACCCGCCGGATGATGGCGGTATCAAGTACAACCCGCCAAACGGTGGCCCGGCTGATACCAACGTTACCAAAGTGGTCGAAGACCGTGCTAACGCGCTGCTGGCCGATGGCCTGAAAGGCGTCAAGCGTCTGTCTCTGGATGAGGCCTGGGCGTCGGGTCATATTAAAGAACAGGATCTGGTGCAGCCATTCATCGAAGGCCTGGCGGAAATCGTCGATATCAAAGCCATCCAGAAAGCAGGCCTGAAGCTGGGCGTCGATCCGTTAGGCGGCTCCGGGATTGAATACTGGAAACGCATTGCCGAGTTCTACAAGCTTGACCTGACCATCGTCAACGATCACGTCGATCAGACCTTCCGCTTTATGCACCTCGATAAAGACGGTGCGATCCGCATGGATTGCTCCTCCGAATGTGCGATGGCGGGCCTGCTGGCACTGCGTGATAAGTTCGACCTGGCGTTTGCCAATGACCCGGATTACGACCGTCACGGGATCGTCACTCCGGCTGGTCTGATGAATCCAAACCACTACCTGGCGGTTGCCATCAATTACCTGTTCCAGCATCGTCCGCAGTGGGGCAAAGACGTGGCCGTGGGTAAAACCCTGGTCTCTTCGGCGATGATTGACCGTGTGGTTGAGGCCCTGGGCCGCAAACTGGTTGAAGTGCCGGTCGGCTTCAAATGGTTCGTTGATGGTCTGTTCGACGGCAGCTTCGGCTTTGGCGGTGAAGAGAGCGCCGGGGCATCGTTCCTGCGTTTTGACGGCACGCCGTGGTCTACCGACAAAGACGGGATCATCATGTGTCTGCTGGCGGCAGAAATTACTGCCGTCACCGGAAAAAATCCGCAGCAACACTATGACGAACTGGCCGAGCGTTTTGGCGCCCCGAGCTACAACCGTCTGCAGGCTCCGGCCACCTCGGCGCAGAAAGCAGCGCTGTCCAAACTCTCTCCAGAGATGGTTAGTGCAGATACCCTGGCGGGGGACCCGATCACCGCGCGTCTGACTGCCGCGCCGGGCAACGGCGCCTCCATTGGCGGTCTGAAAGTGATGACCCAAAATGGCTGGTTTGCCGCGCGTCCATCCGGTACGGAAGATGCGTACAAAATCTACTGTGAAAGCTTCCTCGGTGCCGAACACCGTCAGCTGATTGAGAAAGAAGCGGTAGAGATTGTGAGTGAAGTGCTGAAAAACGCCTGATCGCGTGAACAGATTACGTGAACAGTGAGAAAGGGAGCCGAAAGGCTCCCTTTTTTGTTAGCTGTGTTTATTCTTCAATTCAAAGCGGGGAGAGACCAGACCGTACAGCGTCCAGCCCATAAAGGTGACAATCGCACCCCAGAGCATCGCTTCTTCACCGGACGAATACAGCGCATAGAAGCTGTACATTGCCCCGATAAATGCCACCACGTTGGCGGCCTTAGCTTTACCCGGTGCCACGTTCGCCACTTTCTGAATGATAACCAGCGCCGCCATCGACAGAATATACGGAATGATGTTGGTCACCACCGCCAAATTGACCAGCACGTTAAACTGATTATTCAGCGAGGGGCTAATGGTCATCAGCGACAGCCCGGACTGGATGACGACAATCGTCAACATGCCCTGAACCGGCGCATCTGCCCGGGACAAACGGGAAAACACTTTCGGGAAGTACCCTTCGTCCGCCGAAGATTTAAACACCTGAGCGATGGTGAACTGCCAACCCAGCAGCGATCCGCAGCACGACATCACCATCAGGCCCATGATCACTTTCCCAACTTCCGGCGTGAACATCTGCGCAAAGGCCAGACCAAACGGTGCGGTGGAGCTGGCCAGGTCGATGTTCGGCACAATCCCGGCAATAACGTTGGTCGAGACGATGTAAATCACCGCCGCGCCTAAGGTGCCACCGAGTACCGCAATCGGCACGTTGCGTTCCGGATTTTCTACCACGTCGGTATTGGCGCAGGCGGATTCCAGACCGAGGAATGCCCACAGCGTCATAGCGATAGACGACCCCACCGCGCTAAAGAACGGCACGTGGTGCGGGTTCCAGGATTCAACGTACATCGTCGGGCTGAACCAGAACCAGCCGATGATGCACAAGCCGACGACCGGGATGATCACCCCCCAGACGGTGACGCTGCTGATCTGTCCGGTAATACGCGCCCCGCCAAAGTTGGCGATGGTACACAGCCACAGCACGCCGATGGTCGCCAGCCCAATTTCTATCGGGCTAAGGGTGACGCCGAACAGCTCGGTGCCATAGCCCACCGCCGAAATGGCGATCGCCACGTTGGCAATCAGCAGCGACACGCCGTAGGTATAGTTGGCCATAAAGTTGCCCGACTTCCCAAAGGCATACTCGGCGTAACCGCCCATACCGCCAGATTTACGGCTGAACATCCCGCATTTGGCGAAGGCCCATGCCAGGGCGGTGGATCCGACAGCGGTCACCAGCCACGAGATAATCGAAATGGTGCCCACTTCCGCGAGCTTGGTCGGCAGCATGATTATCCCTGAGCCCATCATATTCACCATCGTCAGAATGGTGAGCTGGACCACGCCCATCTTGTTCGATTTACTCATAATGCACTCCCTTTCAGCTGTGGCTGCTGGGCGTCACGGGAGGCTATCACGTAACACCACACCTGCTTGCGACCATCGACTTCCTGGATGTATACGCCCTGCAGCTCCGGCGCAAAACCAGGCAGCAGATTGATGCCTTCTTCGAGGGCGGTGAAATAGCGCAGCACGGCACCACTCCAGATTTCCCCCGGCACCACGCACAATACCCCCGGTGGATATGGCAGGGCACCTTCCGCGGCAATCCGACCTTCAGCTTGCGGGAGCGCCACCAGTTCGACCTCACCGCGCAGATAGGCGTAGTTAGCCTCCTGCGGATTCAGGCTGACCTGCGGGAAATGCGCCTTACGGAACATCTCTTTTTGCAGCTGCTTCACATCATGGCGGGCATAAAGCTGATGCATTTCAAGGCACAGTTGGCGCAGGGTATACCCGGCATAGCGATGCTCATACTGGCGATACAGCGCCGGTAAAACCTCCTGCAATGGGGCATCATCCTCCAGCAGTTTTTCGAAACGCACCAGCAGGGCGACCAGCTGTTGCAGCTTCGCCATGTCTTCTGCCGGGGTCAGCAGGAACAGAATTGAGTTGAGATCGCACTTCTCAGGAATGACGCCATTTTCACGCAGGAAGTTGGCGAGAATGGTCGCCGGTACACCAAAATCGTCGTACTCACCGTTGGCGGCGTTGATCCCCGGCGTGGTCAGCAGCAGTTTGCACGGATCGACGAAATACTGATGCTCGGCATAGCCTTCAAACGCATGCCAGCGCTCGCCTGGCACGAAATGGAAGAAGCTCAAATCACGGGCAATTTGCTCGGTAGGCCATGAATGCCACGGCTTGCCGTTGATAACCGGCGGCACAAACGGGCGGATGTGCTGACAGTTCTCGAGGATAAGCTTGCGCGCGTCGATACCGTTCGCCACGCAGTCCATCCACATGTTGCGCCCACTCACGCCTTCATGCATTTTGGCGTTCACATCCAGGGCGGCAAACAGCGGATAAAACGGGCTGGTGGAGGCGTGCATCATAAACGCATTGTTCAGCCGTTTATGAGGCACATAGCGCGACTGACCCTTGATGTGGCTGTCTTTCTTGTGGATTTGTGAGGTTTGTGAGAAGCCTGCCTGCTGTTTATGCACCGACTGGGTAACCAAAATACCGGGGTCATTTTCATTCAGTTCCAGCAGCAACGGCGAGCAATCGGCCATCATCGGAATGAACTGCTCGTAGCCGACCCACGCGGAATCAAACAGAATGTAATCGCAAAGATGACCAATCTTATCCACCACCTGGCGGGCGTTATAAATGGTGCCGTCGTAGGTGCCTAACTGAATCACCGCCAGACGGAACGGGCGGGCATCGCGGGCACGCTGCGGTGCCACTTCGCTAATCAACTCCCGCAGATAACGCTCTTCAAAGCAGTGTGCATCAATCCCGCCGATAAAGCCGTACGGGTTGCGTGCCGTTTCCAGATACACCGGGGTGGCCCCGGCCTGAAGCAGCGCGCCGTGGTGGTTAGATTTGTGATTGTTACGGTCAAACAACACCAGGTCACCCGGGGTCAGCAGGGCATTCAGCACCACTTTATTCGATGACGAGGTACCGTTGAGCACGAAATACGTTTTATCGGCATTAAACACTTTGGCCGCGTGTTGCTGGGCGATGCAGGGCGCACCTTCGTGGATCAGCAGGTCGCCCATCGCCACATCGGCGTTGCACAAATCTGAGCGGAACAGCGTTTCGCCGAAGTACTCAACAAACTGATTACCGGCCGGATGACGGCGGAAGAACTCACCGCCCTGATGGCCAGGGCAGTCGAATGCGCTATTACCCTGCTGGACGTAATCCACCAATGCGCGGAAGAACGGCGGCCGCAGCTGCGTTTCGTATTTATGTGCGGCGGCTTCCAGCTGACGGCCATAGAAGTCGTTGCGTGTTTCGTCATGTTCAAACACGCCGTGAATACGCGACAGATAGTCTGCTGGCACGATTTCATCTTTATTAATGGCGATAAACACCGGCAGGTTATAACCGGTAGCATCTATTTCATCGAGCTTTCCGGCCTCAACATCGGCTACCGATAATACGGCGGCGGCGACATCAATAAACTGCGTGTGCTGTGTATTAATAATAGTGCGTGCGCTGGTAAAACAATCAGGGCAGGAAGAGCTCACTGCAATTTTTAATTCTGACATTTTTCATCTCTTTAATTTCAGGGAATAGCAGGTCCTCAATTTCCAATCGGGGAAATTGATCGTTCCGGGAAAAAGGCAATAGTTATTCGCTGATAATAAAATCAGGACATTGCTTTTTTCATTGGGTTTTCAGGACGAGCGCAGGAAGCTACAGGCAGTAGCCTGTACGTTCAGAAGCAGGAAAGACCTGTATGCTGAGCGCCCGACGTCAGAAGACTATCGGGCGTTAAAGAAGTGAAAATCGAAACTATTGCGGTGGGCAAACATCATAATATGCGTTGTTCGCCTGATATGGGGCATGATTCGGTTATTGTTTTCCATAATATAAACCTTCATGAATGAGTGAAAGCGCAGGTATTTTATCTGGAAACAGGAACTGTTCTGTGAAGGTGATCAACAATAAACGATTGATTGAGAAATATCGCATCGGCACGGGCGTATTTCCCGGAATTTAATGCTGAATTGTTGTTTTAATGTGAATGAATTGTATTTCTTTATTATTTAAGTGGAATGCGTATACCAAAATATTATGGCATACGCCGTCATGAGGTTTACAGCATAAAGCGATAACCGATCCCGGTTTCGGTTAACAGATGCTGCGGACGGGCCGGATCGGTTTCCAGCTTCTGCCGTAAGTGGCCCATATAAATGCGCAGATAGTGGCTGTGTTCGACGGCGTTCGGTCCCCAAACCTGACTTAACAGCTGGCGCTGGGTCAACACTTTGCCGTGGTTATTGAGCAGCACCGCCAGCAGACGGAATTCAATTGGCGTCAGATGAATGACTTCGTTGCCGCGCTGAACGCGGTGGCTGGCAATATCGACCTGAATATCGGAGAACGTAAACACCGGCTGATGTTGTTCGCCATTACCGTGACGGCGCAGGGCAACGCGTAAACGCGCCTGCAGCTCACCAATGCCAAACGGCTTGCTGAGATAGTCATCGGCACCTGCATCCAGGGCGGTGATTTTGTCCGTTTCCTCGGCGCGGGCCGAGAGCACAATCACCGGGACCTGGCTCCACTGACGGAAGTCACGGATAAACTCAATGCCATCGCCGTCCGGCAGGCCGAGGTCGAGAATAACCAAATCCGGTTTGCGGGTGGCCGCTTCCAGCAGCCCGCGCTGTAGCGTTTCGGCTTCATACACGCGCAAACCGTCACCTTCCAGCGCGCTGCGCAGAAAGCGACGTATCGCCTGTTCATCTTCAACGATCAGTACGTTAATCACAGTTCCTCAGGAAGTTCATCCAGTTGCGGGGGCGCTTCCAGCGGCAGAGTCACAACAAAACAGGCGCCGCCCTGGGGACGGTTATACGCCCGCAATTCACCGCCGTGAACCTCTACTATCGCCTGGCAAATGGCTAACCCCAGTCCGACGCCAGGAATGGCCGACTCTTTATGCCCTCTGGAGAATTTAGCAAAGATTGCCTGCTCCTGACCAGCAGGGATACCGGGGCCGGAATCCCACACTTCAAGCTGGAGCTGGTCCGGCTGGTGTTCAGCAGAAATACCGATGGTGGCACTGGAGCCTGCGTATTTGACGGCGTTTTCCAGCAGGTTGATCAGCACCCGCTCGAACAGCGGGCCGTCAACGTGGATGAGCGTCAGCGGATCCCCCAGCGCCAGCTGAATATGCCGCCCGCCGAGCCCCATTTCCAGCGTGCGAATGGCGCTACCGACCACTTCTTCCAGCGTCAGCCACTCTTTGCGCAGGTTAAACCCGCCGGACTGGATCCGCGCCATATCCAGCAGATTGTTCACCAGCCGGGTGGTGTTCAGCACGTGCTGGCGAATTTCGTTGGCCTGCGGGGCGTGTTTCGACCCTTCGCTTGCCAGATCGAGCGTCAGAATTTCCGCCTGACCAAACAGCACCGTCAGCGGGGTGCGTAAATCGTGGGAAAGAGCGGCCAACAGGGAGTTGCGAATACTTTCCCGCTCGCTTGCCAGCCTTGATAGCTCTTCGCTGGTGGTCAGGGCCAGACGTTCAAGAGCACTGGACACCAGCAGGGTGCAGGTTTCCAGCAGCCGCTGCTGTTCCGGAATCATCAGCTGGCGCAAATTACCCGGTTCAACCACCACCACCCCGTGGGTTTTTTCTGCGGTTTTCAGCGGCAAAATCAGATACGGCACGCCGGGCAGAGTATCTGTCCCCGCACCTGCTGGCTGGCCTTTGTCATAGCTCCAGCGGGCAATAGCATCATCCCACGGGGTAATGTCATTCCCGTCGGTCAGGCCGTGAAGATGCCCGTCGGCATCCGGCAGCAGCACCTGGCTACGCGCATGGAAGGTGGAATGAATGAACTGCTCGCTGGTGCGGGCGATTTCCTGCTGTGTCCGGCCGGTGGCCAGCGCTTTGGACATCTCATACAAATGACGGGTGCGCTGTTCCCGGTAGCGGGCCACGCGGGCCTGGTAGCGCACCCCGGCGGTGAGATTACCGATAATCAGCCCGACGGTTAACATCACCCCGAAGGTCAGCACGTACTGCACATCCGACACCGCGAGCGTGCCGCGCGGAGCAATAAAGAACAAATCAAAACTGATGACGTTGGCGACAGTCGCCAGCACCGACGGCCATCGCCCGTAGAACAGGGCCACCATCACCACGCCCAGCAGGTAGAGCATCACCAGGTTGGCGGCATCAAAGGCCATCAGGAAATGGCTGGCGAACATCGTGATAAAGGCACACAGCGCCACGGCCACAATGCAGCCGCGCAATTGCACGCGCCAGCGGTCTAACCACGGGCGGGCATCGGCATTACGGACGGTGCTGCTGACGGGGGTCTCTTCCAGGGCGACGATCAGCAAATCGAGGTCGGGTGCGCGACGGGCAAGCCGGTCGGCAAAGGATTCGCGGCTCCACCAGCGGCGCTGGCGACGACGACCGATCATAATTTTGCCGAGGTTGTGCTCGCGGGCGTAGCGCAGAATGGCTTTATCTTCAGCCGGGTCGGACAGCGTGGCGGTTTCTGCGCCCAGCTCCTGGGCCAGACGCAGGGCGCTGAGGATGTTGCGGCGCTGCGATTCCGGTAATCGGTGCAGGTCGGGTGTTTCAACGTAGACCGCATGCCAGGCAGTACCGAACTTGGCGGCCAGACGGGCGGCGGCGCGCACCATTTTTTCGTTGCCGCCGCTGTGACCCACGCAGAGCAAAATGGCATCGCGCGTATGCCAGACCTTCTCTTCGCCCTGTCTGTCACGCCAGGCGCGCATCTGGTCATCCACCCTGTCGGCGGTGCGGCGCAGGGCCAGTTCGCGTAGGGCGATCAAATTGCCTTTGCGGAAGAAGTGCTCGATGGCGCGTTCGGCCTGGGCGCCGATGTAGACTTTGCCCTCATGCAAGCGCTGGCGCAGATCGTCCGGCGGCAGGTCGACCAGCACCACTTCATCCGCGGAATCAAAGAACGGATCCGGCACGGTTTCACGCACTTTGATCCCGGTGACGCCGCTAACCACGTCGTTCAGGCTTTCCAGATGCTGAACGTTGACGGTGGTAAAGACGTCGATCCCGGCTTCGAGCAGCTCGTCGACATCCTGCCAGCGTTTGGGGTGACGTGAGCCTGGGGCATTGGTGTGCGCCAGTTCGTCCATCAGGATCAGCGCCGGACGGCGGGCGAGGGCGGCATCAAGGTCAAATTCTTCAACCTGACGACCGCGGTAATGCATGCGTTTGCGCGGTTGGGTCGCCAGCCCGTTTAGCTGGGCGGCGGTTTCCTGGCGACCGTGGGTTTCCACCACTCCGACCAGAATATCGAGCCCCTGCGCCCGTAAACGCTGCGCCTCGCTGAGCATGGCGTAGGTTTTCCCCACGCCCGCACAAGCGCCAAAAAAGACTTTCAGTTTACCGCGATGCCAGCCGGAGGTTTGCTCCAGCAGGCGGTCGGGGTCAGGACGAAAGGGCTCGTCGGTCATGCTTAATCCTTACGGTTTTTTCAGGGCATCCAGCGCCATGTTCAGTTCAACAATATTGACCACTGGCTGGCCGATAAAGCTGACCAGCGGAAGCTGCGTGTGCTCGGCGACCAGTTTAGCCACCGCCTCGACCGGCAGCTGTCGGGCGTTCGCCACCCGGGGAATTTGCCACGCCACGGACGGCGGTGTCAGGCTGTAATCCAGCCCGCTGGCAGAGGTGGTGACCAGTTCCACAGGCACTTTTGCATCAGCCTGCGGATTTTCCGCACGCAGTTGCGCCACCCGGGCTGCCACTTCTTTATCCAGCTCAGGATTACTGCCTGCCAGATTGCTGCCGCCCGATGCCTCTGGATTATAGGGGCTATTGGCGGTGGCGGAAGGGCGGCTGTGAAAATATCCCGGCGTCGAAAACTGCTGGCCAATCAGGTGGGAACCACGAAGTTGGTTATCGACGGTAATCAACGAGCCGTTGGCCTGGTCCGTAAACCACCATTGGCCCAGGGCGGTGGTCAGCAGCGGATACGCGCCCCCGGTCACCAGCGTCAAAAAAATAAGCACGACTAAAGCAGGGCGTAACGTCGCCATTTTGATTTCCTCTTACACCAGACCAAACAGGGTCAACAACAGGTCGATAATTTTAATGCCGACGAACGGCACCAGCAGGCCACCCAGGCCGTACACCCACAGATTACGGCGCAGCATTGCCGCCGCTGACAGTGGCTTGTAGCTCACGCCGCGCAGCGCCAGCGGGATCAAGAACACGATGATCAGCGCGTTAAAGATGACCGCGCTCAAAATGGCGGAGGCGGGGGAGTGCAGGTGCATCACGTTCAGCGCGTTGAGCTGCGGGTAAGTGGCGGCAAACGCGGCCGGAATAATGGCGAAGTACTTCGCCACATCGTTGGCGATACTGAAAGTGGTCAGCGAACCGCGGGTCATCAGCATTTGTTTGCCGATGTGGACCACTTCAATCAGCTTGGTCGGGTTGGAATCGAGGTCAACCATGTTGCCCGCTTCCTTCGCCGCCTGGGTCCCGGAGTTCATCGCCACCGCAACGTCAGCCTGCGCGAGTGCGGGCGCATCGTTGGTGCCGTCACCGGTCATCGCCACCAGTCGGCCTTCGGCCTGGTACTGACGAATCAGTGCCAGTTTGGCTTCCGGTGTGGCTTCGGCGAGGAAATCATCGACGCCCGCTTCGGCGGCAATCGCGGCCGCCGTCAGGCGGTTATCGCCGGTGATCATCACCGTTTTGATCCCCATTTTACGCAGCTGGGCGAAGCGCTCTTTGATGCCGCCTTTGACGATATCTTTCAGCGCAATGACCCCGAGCACCGTTGCACCTTCGACTACCACCAGCGGGGTGCCACCCTGACGGGCCACGCCTTCGACCAGCGTATCAACCTGTGGCGGGAAGTGACCGTGGTTGGCTTCCACGTGACGGCGAATTGCATCCACCGAACCTTTGCGAATCAATCGCTCCTGAATGTTGATCCCACTCATGCGTGTCTGGGCGGTAAACGGCACGAAGGTGGCGTGCAGTTCCTGTACGTCGCGCACCCGCAGGTTGAAGCGCTGTTTCGCCAGTATCACGATACTGCGGCCTTCCGGTGTTTCATCTGCCAGCGAGGCCAGTTGCGCTGCATCAGCCAGGGTTTTTTCATCAACACCCGGCGCGGGCAGGAACTCAGAGGCCTGACGGTTGCCGAGAGTGATAGTGCCGGTTTTATCCAGCAGCAGCACGTCTACGTCACCCGCCGCTTCTACTGCTCGGCCGCTGGTGGCAATCACATTGGCACCCAACATCCGGCTCATCCCGGCCACGCCAATGGCGGACAGCAGACCGCCGATGGTAGTCGGGATCAGACACACCAGCAGTGCCACCAGAACCGTGACGCTCACCGCCGTGCCGCCATAGACTGAGAATGGCCACAGAGTAGCCGTCGCCAACAGGAAGACGATAGTCAGCGCGACCAGCAGAATGGTCAGCGCGATTTCGTTCGGTGTTTTACGACGCTGTGCGCCTTCCACCATGGCAATCATTCTGTCGAGGAACGTTTCCCCAGGGTTAACGCTGCAACGGATTACCAGCCAGTCAGAGAGAATACGCGTCCCGCCCGTGACCGAGGCGAAATCGCCGCCGGATTCACGAATGACCGGGGCGGATTCGCCGGTAATAGCGCTTTCATCAACCGATGCACCGCCTTCGATAACCTCGCCGTCGCAAGGAATGATGTCTCCGGCCTCGACCAGCACGAAATCGCCTTTGCGTAAATCATCCGCCGGAACGTGATCGAGTTGTGCCTCGTGCTGCGGCGCCCGAAGTTTGCGGGCGAAAGAGGTTTTCTGGATCCCTTTCAGGCTGTTGGCCTGGGCCTTGCTGCGGCCCTCGGCCAGTGCTTCGGCGAAGTTCGCGAACAGCACGGTAAACCACAGCCATACGCTGATGGCGGCGGTGAAACCGGTACTGCCCGACAGATGGCCGGTCGCCATCGCCACGGCGAGCAGGGTGGTGAGCACGCTCCCCAACCAGACGATAAACATCACCGGGTTATGCCATTGCACGGCTGGACTCAGTTTTTTGACGGCATCGATCAGAGCCTGACGAACCAGAGCGGGTTCGAAAATTGCCGTTTGCTTACGACTCATAAAACGTGTCTCCAGCGGTCTTATAACGAAGAGAGATGTTCAGCCACCGGGCCTAACGCCAGGGCGGGGATGAAGGTCAGTGCGCCAACTAAAATCACGGTGCCAATCAACAAGCCAACAAACAGCGGGCCGAAGGTAGGCAGCGTGCCGGGGCTGGCGGGCTGGATTTTTTTGCCGACCAGTGAGCCCGCAATCGCCATCACCGGAACAATCACTCCGAAGCGACCGACGAACATGCAGAACGCCAGCAGGCAGTTCCAGAACGGACTATTGGCGCTGAGTCCCGCAAAGGCGCTACCGTTGTTGTTGGCGGCAGACGACACGGCGTACAACACTTCGCTGAAACCGTGAATGCCGGGGTTAAACATCCCGGCGCGACCGGCTTCGGTCATCATCGCCAGCGCCGCGCCGAGCAGCACCAGTGTCGGAGTGACCAGAATCGCCAGCGCGGTCAATTTCATTTCACGCACGTCGATTTTTTTACCGAGATATTCCGGGGTGCGGCCAATCATCAGCCCGGCGATAAACACCGCCAGCAGCACGAACAACAGCATCCCATACAGACCGGAACCCACGCCGCCGAACACCACTTCGCCAATCTGCATCAGCCACATGGGTACCATGCCGCCGAGTGCGGTAAAGGAGTCATGCATAGCGTTCACCGCGCCACAGGAGGCTGCGGTGGTGATCACCGCGAACAGGCTGCTTTGCAGAATGCCGAAGCGGCTCTCTTTACCTTCCATGTTGATGGCGCTGTCAGCCCCAAGTTTCAGGAAGTGCGGATTGCCGTTGAGTTCGGCCCACATCACCACTGCTACGCAAACCACAAAAATCACCGACATCGCCCACAGAATGGCGCGGCCCTGACGGCGATCGTTGACCGCCTCACCGAAGGCAAAGCACAGTGCGGCAGGGATCAGGAAAATCGCCAGCATTTGCACCGCGTTGGTCAGTGCGGTCGGGTTTTCAAACGGATGGCTGGAGTTGGCATTAAAGAAGCCGCCGCCATTAGTGCCGAGCATTTTGATGGCTTCCTGTGATGCCACCGGTCCCATCGGCAGCAGGCCCTTCGCGCCTTCAAGCGAGGTGAAGTGTTGGTAAGGCAGAAAGTTTTGCAGCGTGCCCTGCTGGATAATAAACAGGGCAATCAGCAGTGACAGCGGCAGCAGAACCCATAAGGTAACGCGGACGATATCCATCCACGCGTTGCCCAGAGTATCCGAACTGCGACGGCAGAAACCGCGGATCAGTGCGAATACCACCGCAATACCGGTCGCCGCCGAAAGGAAGTTTTGCACCGCCAGCCCGGCCATTTGGTTGAAATAGCTCAGCGTGCTTTCACCGCTGTAGGCTTGCCAGTTAGTGTTGGTGACGAAACTTACCGCGGTGTTCATCGCCAGATCCCAGGACAGCCCTGGAAGCTGCTGCGGGTTGAGTGGCAGAAAGCCCTGCAGCATCAGCATTGCAAACAGCAATACGGCACCGAAAATATTGAGCGACAGGATAGCCAGCAGATACTGCCGCCAGTTCATTTCTTGCGTGGAAACACCCAGTACCCGCCAGAGTCCTTTCTCCAGCAGGACGGTTCCCGGAAGTGGGGTATTGGCAATAAGCCTTGCCAGCACGGACCCCAAAGGCCGGGCCAGCACGAACAGGACCAGTAAAAAACTGGCGATCAGTAAAAACCCTTGCGCTGCCATCAGAAGGCCTCCGCATTGAAAAGGGCGTAAACCAGATAGCCCAATAACAGGAAAACCAGCACGATGCCGGTTAGCACGCCTGCACTCACAGTCCACCTCCAGGTGTTTGATTGTCTGCAGTAACGGTAGGTTTTTCGATGCAAAGATTTCGCAAAAAACGCAGGGCGGGGTGTAAAAAAAGTATAAAAATGGCAAAAGCCACTAATTAACTAATGGTTAGTATTAATTTAACTTTTGTGTAACTTAATTACGGTGAGGGAGGTTAAAAGCACAAAATAACCCAAAAAAAGTGGTCGGATGAGTAGTAAAATTACACGCAAAGCGTTACTATTTTGCACAGATAACGTTTACCGGCGCGCTTTGCCGGCCATGAAAGGGGAGAGATATCATGTATAAAGAGTTTCCTGCATATGTTGTATTTATGCGTCGTACTTTCGCCGTTGTGGCGGGGGTTGTGGCGCTGCCAGTGATGCTGTTCTGGAAAGATCGCGGACGTTTTTACAGCTATCTGCACCGCGTTTGGTCTAAAACCAGCGAAAAACCGGTATGGATGGATCAGGCCGAAAAAGCGACCTGCGATTTCTACTAAGCCAGACCGCCGCCACCAGGCATAAAAAACAGATATAAAAAAACCGCCATCGTAAAACGTGGCGGTTTTTTTATGCCCTCAGGATTCGCGGTGCGTTGGGAAACGTCAGTTCCTGACAGGAGTCTCGAATTTCTGCCCCTGTGGCAGGTTCGGCAAGACGGCACGCAACCGTCACTTGCACCCATCCCTCAGTTAAAACACTATAAGCGCTAAACTTCCTGATGCTTATCTGGCCCCTGGCCGTGAGCCTTACGTTACAGACATTCACCGGAGAGTTATGACCACCCATCTGGTTTGGTTCCGCACCGATTTACGCCTGCATGACAATATGGCGCTGGCCGCTGCCTGCCGCGATCGCCAGGCAAAGGTCATTGCCCTGTTCATCGCCACGCCGCAACAGTGGCAGCAGCATTATATGGCCCCGCGTCAGGCGGCATTGTTACAGACGCAGTTAAACGCGTTGCAGAGTCAACTGGCGTTAAAAGGCATCCCTCTTCTCTATCGGGAGGTGGCTGATTTCAATGCGTCGGTTGATGAAGTTAAAAAGGTGTGTGATGCGCATCAGGTCAGCCAGCTTTTTTACAACTATCAGTATGAAATCAACGAGCGTCAGCGCGATGCGCGCGTTGAAAAAACGCTGGAATCCATCACCTGTCAGGGGTTTGACGACAGTGTGATGCTGGCGCCCGGCAGCGTGATGACCGGTAATCATCAAATGTATAAGGTGTTTACGCCGTTCAAGAATGCATACCTTCGTCGTCTGAAAGAGGGTCTCCCTGAGTGCGTGTCGGCCCCCGCTGCGCGTGAGGGGGAACTGAGTAAACAGCCTGATATCACTCTGAACTATCCGCAGAATTCGTTCGACGAAGACCTCTTCCCGGCGGATGAAAAAAGTGCCATCGCCCGATTACGCCATTTCTGTCAGCAGCAGGCTGCACAATACGAAGAGAACCGTGACTTTCCGGCCATCGAGGGCACCAGTCGCCTTTCCGCCTGCCTGGCGCTGGGCGTACTTTCTCCGCGCCAGTGTCTGCACCGTTTACTCACCGAATGCCCGCAGGCGCTCGACGGTGGCCCGGGTTCGGTATGGCTCAACGAGCTTATCTGGCGTGAGTTTTATCGCCATTTAATGACCTTCCACCCGGAGCTTTGCCGCCATAAACCGTTCATTACCTGGACGGATAACGTGGCGTGGCGCAGCGATAACGGGGCGTTAGCGGCGTGGCAGCAGGGCAAAACGGGCTATCCGATTGTGGATGCGGCAATGCGGCAGCTCAATGAAACTGGCTGGATGCACAACCGTCTGCGGATGATTGTCGCCAGTTTTTTAGTGAAGGATTTGCTTATCGACTGGCGTGAGGGCGAGCGTTATTTCATGTCTCAGCTGATCGACGGTGATTTAGCGGCGAACAATGGCGGCTGGCAGTGGGCGGCCTCGACGGGCACCGACGCGGCACCTTACTTTCGAATTTTTAACCCGACGACCCAGGGGGAGAAGTTCGATAAAGACGGGGCATTTATTCGCCACTGGCTGCCGGAGTTGAAGACGGTGCCGGGGAAAGCGATTCATAGCCCGTGGCAGTGGGCGGATAAAGAAGGCGTTGAACTGGCGTATCCGCGCCCGGTGGTTGACCACAAACAGGCGCGGCTGGAAACGCTGGCGGCCTATGAAGCCGCCAGAAAAGCTTAGGACTCCAGCGCCAGACGGCGGGATCTGACTTTCATCGCGTGACCCAGCCAGATAACCAGCACCACGGCGACACAGGCCAGTGAACCCCAGGTAATCTGGCTGAACACGTCGATGTAGGCGTTGATGGAATAGTTGATTGCACCCGCCGCATCAAACGCGCTCTGCGAGGTCTGGTCGGCGATAACGCCAGCCGCATAGTTGGCAATCGCCCCGGACAGCAGCATGTAGATGCCGGTCAACACGCCGGTGACGCCCGGAATTTCGATTCGGGTGATTTGCGCCATCGCCACCGGATCGATAAACAGCTCGGCAAAGCCCATTACTGCCATGCCCAGAATCATCAATGGCATAGATGAATGGCCGTAGGTTGCAGACCAGCGAGCGCTCAGGGTCAGAATGCAGAACCCGGCGCTCATCAGGCCAAGACCCAGGGCGTATTTCCCCCAGATACGCACTGCGCGGTTGCCGGTAACCGACTCTTTCACCACCCAGGCGAGGAAAATTCCGCACAGCATCACCGCGAAACCGTTCACCGACTGGAACATTGCGGTCGGCACTTCATACCCGAGAATATCGCGATTCACAAAGCGGTCGATATACAGGCTAATCGAGCTACCGCCCTGCTGGGCGAAGGCCCAGAACAGCAGGCTGAATAGGGTCAGCACCACGATAAGCCCCAGCTCTTTACGTTGTTTCTGATTCTCGGCCTTTTTATAGATGTTGCCGAGCATCGCCAGGCCAATGACGGTGGCAACGATCAGGGCATACAGTGACCACTCTTTCCAGAACAGAACGGCAATCACCAGCGGGGAAACGACCATCAGCGCCAGCAGCCAGCCCCAGACCGGTACCGCCAGTTTTTTACTGTGCAGAACGGCTTTATTGACGCCCACCGTGTGGCTGAAGTGGCGAGTGCCGCAGAGGAAAATCACCAGACCTGCCAGCATACCGATGGCGGCAAGGGCGAAGCCCATCGCCCAACTGTACTCTTCCTGCACATAGCCGCAGGCGATAGGCGCAATAATCGAACCGACGTTACCGGCGGCATACAGCAGGGAAAAACCGCCATCGCGACGCGGATCGGTCGGTTCATACAGTTCGCCGAGCAGGCAACTCACGTTCGATTTAAACAACCCATAGCCGCAAACAATGATAGCCAGCGACAGATAAAGGAACATCGAGGACATTTCGCTGGCGCCCAGCACCAGGTGGCCGACGGCCATTAAGAAGGCACCGATCATCACCGCCATGCGATTCCCGAGGACCTTATCCGCCAGCCAGCCGCCAAGAATAGGCGTGACATAGACCAGAGAGCAGTAGGCGCTGAACAGCGCATAAGCATGATTGTCGTTGTATTTCAGCTGATTGGTGAGATAGAGGATCAGCAGGGCGCGCATCCCGTAGAAACTGAAGTATTCCCAAATTTGCAGGGCGACCACGTAATAAATCGCGCGGGGTTGTGACGATGTCAGTGTTTTCATGAAGCTCTCAGTTCTTGCCAAAAGTGCAGAAGATAATCATTCCGCATTATTCGTTTCTTATATGCTATCCATGGGTGTTAAGCATGAAAGTTCAATTTATATGCTGTCCTAATGCATAAATATACATGATTGTGCTGGCGCGCGTTAAGCGATTTTTGCGCCTAAGCGCGGGCGCTGAAGTGGGGTGCCTATCGACGTAAGGCCACGGGACGGCTATGGTATCCAGCAGTACTAAAGGAAAGTCTGGAGTGACGATGAAAAACAGTGAACTGGAACAACTGATTAACGAGAAACTCAACAGCGGATCGTTCAGCGATTACGGGCCGAACGGGCTGCAGGTTGAGGGGCGAGAAGAGATCCGCAAAATCGTCACTGGCGTAACGGCCAGTCAGGCGCTGCTCGATGAAGCGGTGCGTCTGGAAGCCGATGCCGTCATCGTGCATCACGGTTATTTCTGGAAAGGGGAATCGTCGGTGATACGCGGCATGAAGCGTAACCGTCTGAAAACCCTGCTGGCGAACGATATCAATCTGTATGGCTGGCACCTGCCGTTGGACGCGCACCCGGAGCTGGGCAATAACGTTCAGCTGGCGGCGCTGCTCGGCATCAACGTGGCGGGTGACATTGAGCCGCTGGTGCCGTGGGGCGAGCTGTCGATGCCGGTTTCCGGGCTGGAACTGGCCTCGTGGATTGAAGCGCGATTAGGGCGTAAACCGCTGTGGTGCGGCGATACCGGGCCGGAAAAAGTGACCCGCGTGGCGTGGTGTACCGGTGGCGGACAGGGCTTTATCGATAGCGCCGCGCGTTTTGGGGTGGATGCCTTTATTACGGGCGAAGTGTCGGAGCAGACAATCCATTCCGCTCGTGAACAGGGCCTGCATTTTTATGCGGCGGGTCACCATGCCACCGAGCGCGGCGGCATTCGTGCGCTGAGCGAATGGCTGACAGAAAATACCGATTTGGATGTCACCTTTATCGACATCCCTAACCCGGCCTGATAAGAGAGAGCAAAAGTGCAGCGAGCGCGTTGTTACCTGTTGGGAGAAACGGCAGTCGTTCTGGAACTTGAACCGCCCGTGACGCTGGAGAGTCAGAAACGCATCTGGCGACTGACCCAGCGTTTGCCTGATTACCCCGAAGTGCTGGAAGCCATTCCGGGGATGAATAACATTACCGTGGTACTGCGTAATCCTCAGTCACGGGCGCTGGACGCGATTGAGCGTTTGCAGCGCTGGTGGGAAGAGAGCGAGGTGCTGGAGCCCGATTCGCGGCAGATTGATATTCCTGTCGTCTATGGCGGCACGCTGGGGCCGGATTTGCCGCTGGTGGCCGAATACAGCGGTCTTACGCCAAAGCAGGTAGTGGAGCTGCATGCCTCACAGGACTACGTGGTGTGGTTTTTAGGTTTTCAGCCGGGTTTTGCCTATCTCGGTGGCCTGTCTCCGACGTTGGCGATGCCCCGCCATGCGGAACCGCGCGTGCAGGTGCCTGCGGGCAGCGTGGGCATTGGCGGCCAGCATACCGGTATTTATCCGCTAAATACGCCCGGCGGCTGGCAGCTGATTGGGCATACGTCCCTGGCCATGTTTGATGCGCGTAAAGCGGAGCCGGTGTTGCTCCGGCCTGGCGACACGGTGCGCTTTGTGCCGCAGAAGGAGGGCGTATGCTGAAAATTATTCGTTCCGGGCTTTACACCTCCGTGCAGGACGGTGGGCGCTACGGCCTGCGTCAGTCTGGCGTCAGCCGCTGCGGGGCGCTGGATAAACCGGCGTTGTTTACCGCCAATTTGCTGGTGGGCAACGACCCAGGTGACGCCGCGATCGAAATTACGCTCGGGCAGTTTACCGTCCAGTTTGAACGCGATGGCTGGTTTGCCCTGACCGGGGCTGGCTGCGAAGCGACGCTGGATGACCAAACCGTCTGGGGCGGCTGGCGGCTGCCGGTCAAAGCGGGGCAAACGCTGGTGTTGAAGCGGCCTTTATACGGCATTCGCAGCTATCTGGCAGTGGCGGGTGGGATTGACGTGCCGAAAGTGATGGGCTCGTACAGTACTGACCTGAAAGTGGGTATCGGCGGCCTGGAAGGGCGGCGCTTACAGGATGGTGACAGGCTGAACGTGTTTCCTTCCACCCACCAATTTAGCGGCCCGCAGGGAGTTAAACAGCTCCAGCACGGGAACCGCATTCGGGCGCTGCCGGGGCCGGAGTATCACGAGTTTGATGCCCCGTCGCAGGAGAACTTCTGGCGCGCGCCCTGGCAGCTCAGCCCGCAAAGTAACCGGATGGGATATCGGCTGCAAGGGCAGCCGCTGGTGCGAACCACCGATCGCGAACTGATGTCGCACGGCCTGTTGCCCGGCGTGGTACAGGTGCCGCGTAACGGACAACCGATCGTGCTGATGAATGACGCCCAGACCACCGGCGGTTATCCGCGTATTGCCTGCATTATCGAAGCCGATATGTACCAACTGGCGCAAATTCCGCTCGGGCAGCCGATTCATTTTGTGCCGTGTTCGCTGGAGGATGCATTGAAAGCTCGCGCCGATCAGCAGCGTTATTTTGAACAACTGGCCTGGCGCCTCAACGGCGAAAATTAAGGAACTAATATGCCCGAAGGACCGGAGATCCGTCGTGCGGCGGATGCCCTTGAAGCGGCGATCAAAGGTCAGCCGCTGACCGATGCCTGGTTTGCCTTTGAGCGGTTGAAAGCGTTTGAACCAGCGTTAGTCGGGCAGCGCGTGACTCACATCGAAACGCGCGGCAAAGCGATGCTGACCCATTTTTCAGGTGGATTGACGCTCTACAGCCATAATCAGCTGTACGGCGTGTGGGGAGTGGTGAATGCTGGAGAAGAACCGCAAACCACGCGTGTGCTGCGGATGCGGCTGCAAACCGCAACCAAAGCGATTCTGCTGTACAGCGCGTCGGACATCGACATGCTGACGCCCGAGCAGTTAGCCACCCAGCCGTTTTTGCAGCGCGTAGGGCCGGATGTACTCGACCCGACGCTCACCGAAGCCGACGTCAGAGAACGGTTGTTGTCGAAACGATTCCGGCAACGTCAGTTCTCTGGCCTGCTGCTCGACCAGGCGTTTTTGGCAGGGTTGGGAAATTACCTGCGGGTGGAAATTCTCTGGGCGTGTGGACTGGCGGCGACGCATAAAGCCAGCCAGCTGACGGATGAACAGCTGGGTAATCTGGCGCATGAGCTATTGGCTATCCCACGTCTGTCCTGGCAGACACGCGGGCAGGTGGATGAGAATAAGCATCACGGGGCGCTGTTTCGCTTTAACGTGTTTCATCGTGAGGGGAAAGCCTGCGAGCGGTGCGGGGGCGTTATCGAAAAAACGATGATGTCGTCGCGACCGTTTTATTGGTGCCCCCAATGCCAGACATAAAAAAACGCGCCATCAGGCGCGTTTTTCACATCACAACAACGTAGTTAGCGTTTTTTCACGTCTGAACTGAACTCGCGTTTTTCGTAACCGGTGTACAGCTGGCGTGGACGGGCAATTTTCATGCCTTCGCTGTGCATTTCGCTCCAGTGTGCAATCCAGCCGACGGTACGGGCCATCGCAAAGATTACGGTGAACATTGAAGACGGAATGCCCATCGCTTTCAGGATGATGCCGGAGTAGAAGTCGACGTTCGGGTACAGTTTCTTCTCAATGAAGTACGGGTCGTTCAGGGCGATGTGTTCCAGCTCCATCGCGACCTGCAACAGGTCGTCTTTGGTGCCCAATTCTTTCAGCACTTCATGGCAGGTTTCACGCATCACGGTGGCGCGCGGGTCATAGTTTTTATACACACGATGACCGAAGCCCATCAGACGGAACGAATCGTTCTTGTCTTTCGCGCGACGAACAAATTCCGGAATGTGCTCCACGGTGCTGATTTCTTCCAGCATCTTCAATGCCGCTTCGTTGGCACCGCCGTGCGCCGGTCCCCACAGGGACGCGATGCCCGCCGCGATACAGGCGAATGGGTTAGCACCAGAAGAGCCCGCGGTACGCACGGTCGAGGTCGATGCGTTCTGCTCGTGATCCGCATGCAGGATCAGGATGCGGTCCATAGCGCGTTCCAGCACCGGGTTCACCGCGTATTCTTCACACGGCGTGGAGAACATCATGTTGAGGAAGTTGCCGGCATAGGACAGATCGTTACGTGGATACACGAACGGCTGACCGATGGAATATTTGTAGCTCATCGCTGCCATGGTTGGCATTTTCGACAGCAGACGGAAGGCCGCGATTTCGCGGTGGCGTGGGTTATTCACGTCCATAGCGTCGTGATAGAACGCGGCCAGCGCGCCGGTCACGCCACACATCACCGCCATCGGATGCGAGTCACGACGGAAACCGTGGAACAGACGGGTGATCTGCTCATGGATCATGGTGTGACGGGTCACGATGGTACGGAATTCGTCGTACTGTGCCTGGGTCGGCTTTTCGCCGTTCAGCAGGATGTAGCAGACTTCAAGATAGTTAGATTCGGTTGCCAGCTGATCGATAGGAAAACCGCGATGCAGCAGGATGCCTTCGTCACCGTCAATGAAGGTGATTTTCGATTCGCAGGATGCGGTGGAGGTAAAACCGGGGTCAAAAGTGAACATCCCTTTTGAGCCGAGTGTACGGATATCAATAACGTCTTCGCCGAGCGTACCTTTTAGCACGTCCAGTTCAATAGCAGTGTCACCATTGAGAGTGAGCTTTGCCTTTGTATCAGCCATTTACGGTCTCCTTAGCGCCTTATTGCATAAGACTGCCGGATGCCGGATTCGCTTTCAGGGTGAAGTTCGACGTTACCAGTTTGTTATTCGGCTCACCGCTCAGCTCGCGAGGGTAAACCAGGGTACAGAGCAAAGGGCGCCATGGGGCATACGTTCAATCCACCGTGAAACTAAAGCAAATCAGGGTCTTAGCAGTCCGTTTATTCAAACCTGTCTATCACTATTAACTGTCGGCAATGCATAGGTCAATACTTTCTCACCATTACATAACTTATTCTCAGGAGAAAGAGTGACCCCATAACTTTTACGCATTATATGCCTTTCTAAGTGATGGTTGTAACAATAATGTTTAATATTTGTCAAATCAGGTGAGTAAAATTTAAAATAATGTTGTTATCGTGACCCTGATCACTGTTCCGCATAAAACCCGACAAACTATATGTAGGTTAATTGTAATGATTTTGTGAACGTCCTATACTGCCGCCAGGTCTCCGGAACCCCCTGCAATCCCGAGCCACCCAGCGTTGTAATGTGCCGTTTTAGCTCTTGATAGGGAGTTTTTACATGACGCGCAGTTATAGAAAGGACGCTGTCTGACCCGCACGCAGACCGGAGGAAGGGAAACAATAAGAACAGCATGTGGGCGTTATTCATGATAAAAAATGTGAAAAAACAAAGACCTGTCAATCTGGATCTCAAAACGATCCGATTCCCCGTAACGGCGATAGCGTCCATCCTCCACCGCGTTTCTGGCGTGATTACCTTTGTGGCGGTTGGCATTCTGTTGTGGTTACTGGGTACCAGTCTCTCCTCTCCTGAAGGCTTCCAGCACGCCAGCTCAATCATGAGCAGCTTCTTCGTCAAATTCATTTTCTGGGGCATCCTGACCGCACTGGCTTATCACGCCGTGTTGGGCATTCGTCACCTGATGATGGACTTTGGCTACCTGGAAGAAACCTTCGAAGCAGGGAAACGGTCTGCCAATATTTCGTTTGTTATTACTGTCGTGCTTTCAATTCTCGCAGGAGTCCTCGTATGGTAAGCAACGCCTCAGCACTAGGACGCAACGGCGTACATGACTTCATCCTCGTACGTGCCACCGCGATCGTCCTGACTCTGTACATTATCTACATGGTTGGTTTCTTCGCGACCCATGGCTCGCTCACCTGGGAAGTCTGGACGGGTTTCTTCTCTTCCGCTTTCACCAAAGTCTTCACCCTGCTGGCTCTGTTTTCTATCTTGATCCATGCCTGGATTGGCATGTGGCAGGTGTTGACCGACTACGTTAAACCGCTGGCCATTCGCCTGCCTCTGCAACTGGCTATCGTCGTTGCACTGGTGGTTTACGTGATTTATGGATTTGTTGTGGTGTGGGGTGTGTAATGAAACTGCCAGTCAGAGAATTTGATGCTGTTGTGATAGGCGCAGGTGGCGCAGGTATGCGTGCCGCGCTGCAAATTTCCCAGAGCGGCCAGACCTGTGCGCTGCTCTCTAAAGTCTTCCCGACCCGTTCCCATACCGTATCTGCGCAGGGTGGTATCACCGTCGCACTCGGTAACACCCATGAAGATAACTGGGAATGGCACATGTATGACACCGTGAAGGGGTCTGACTACATCGGTGACCAGGACGCTATCGAATATATGTGTAAGACCGGCCCGGAAGCGATTCTGGAGCTGGAGCATATGGGTCTGCCGTTCTCGCGTCTGGACGATGGCTCTATTTATCAGCGTCCGTTTGGCGGCCAGTCGAAAAACTTCGGCGGCGAGCAGGCGGCACGTACCGCAGCGGCAGCTGACCGTACCGGTCATGCGTTGCTGCACACGCTGTATCAGCAGAACCTGAAAAACAAAACCACCATCTTCTCCGAGTGGTATGCGCTGGATCTGGTGAAAAACCAGGATGGCGCAGTGGTCGGTTGTACCGCCCTGTGTATCGAAACCGGTGAAGTCGTGTACTTCAAGGCCAATGCCACCGTACTGGCGACCGGCGGCGCGGGCCGTATTTATCAGTCGACGACTAACGCCCATATCAACACCGGTGACGGCGTTGGGATGGCAATCCGTGCTGGCGTGCCGGTACAGGATATGGAAATGTGGCAGTTCCACCCAACCGGTATCGCCGGGGCTGGGGTGCTGGTCACCGAAGGCTGTCGTGGTGAAGGCGGATACCTGCTGAACAAACACGGCGAGCGCTTCATGGAGCGTTATGCCCCGAATGCGAAAGACCTGGCGGGTCGTGACGTGGTGGCGCGTTCCATCATGATCGAAATCCGTGAAGGTCGTGGCTGCGATGGCCCTTGGGGTCCGCACGCGAAACTGAAACTCGATCACCTCGGTAAAGACGTGCTCGAATCCCGTCTGCCGGGCATCCTCGAACTGTCCCGCACCTTTGCGCACGTTGACCCGGTCAAAGAGCCTATTCCGGTTATCCCGACCTGCCACTACATGATGGGCGGGATTCCGACCAAAGTGACCGGCCAGGCGCTGACCGTGAACGAGAAGGGCGAAGATGTGGTGATCCCTGGGCTGTTCGCCGTCGGCGAAATCGCCTGTGTATCCGTTCACGGTGCCAACCGTCTGGGCGGCAACTCGCTGCTGGACCTGGTGGTATTTGGTCGTGCGGCAGGTCTTCACCTGCAAGAGTCTATCGCCGAGCAGGGCGCGATGCGCGATGCCAGCGAATCTGACATTGACGCTTCCCTGGATCGTCTCAACCGTTGGAACAACACCCGCAGCGGTGAAGATCCGGTGGAAATCCGTAAAGCGTTGCAGGAATGTATGCAGCACAACTTCTCGGTGTTCCGTGAAGGTGACGCGATGGCCAAAGGGCTTGAGCAGCTGAAAGTGATCCGCGAGCGTCTGAAAAATGCCCGTCTGGATGACACCTCCAGCGAATTCAACACCCAGCGCGTCGAGTGCCTGGAGCTGGATAACCTGATGGAAACCGCCTTCGCTACCGCGGTGTCGGCAAACTTCCGTACCGAAAGCCGGGGCGCACACAGCCGCTTCGACTTCCCGGATCGCGATGATGAAAACTGGCTCTGCCACTCCCTGTACCAGCCGCAGTCCGAATCCATGACCCGTCGTGAAGTGAACATGGAACCGAAACTGCGTCCGGCATTCCCGCCGAAAGTGCGTACCTACTAATTGCGGAGACAGGAAAATGAGACTCGAGTTTTCAGTTTATCGTTATAACCCGGATGTCGATGACGCTCCGCGCATGCAGGATTACACCCTCGAAGCGGAAGAAGGGCGCGACATGATGCTGCTGGATGCGTTAATCCAGCTGAAAGAACAAGACCCGACCCTGTCGTTCCGTCGCTCCTGCCGCGAAGGCGTGTGCGGTTCCGACGGCGTGAACATGAACGGCAAAAACGGTCTGGCGTGTATCACCCCCATCTCCGCCCTGCAGCGTGCCGGGCAGAAGATTGTGATTCGTCCGCTGCCGGGTTTACCGGTGGTACGCGATTTGGTGGTAGACATGGGGCAGTTCTATGCCCAATATGAGAAGATTAAGCCTTACTTGTTGAATAATGGGCAAAATCCACCCGCTCGCGAGCATTTGCAGTCGCCGGAGCAGCGTGAAAAACTGGATGGCCTGTACGAGTGTATTCTCTGCGCATGCTGTTCCACTTCTTGCCCATCGTTCTGGTGGAACCCGGATAAGTTCATCGGCCCGGCCGGTCTGTTGGCGGCGTACCGCTTCCTGATCGACAGCCGTGATACTGAAACCGACAGCCGCCTGGAAGGATTAAGTGATGCTTTCAGCGTATTCCGCTGCCATAGCATCATGAACTGCGTCAGTGTGTGTCCGAAGGGGCTTAACCCGACGCGCGCCATCGGCCACATTAAGTCGATGCTGCTGCAACGCAGTGCGTAAGTAACAACGCCTGATGGCGCTACGTTAATCAGGCCTACGTGACAGTAGGCCCGGTCTGCGCAGCGCCACCGGGAAAACGGAATTGCAGGAAACCTCTAAAAACTGCCCTGAAGTGCAGACAGTTTTTAAAGGTTCCTTCGCGGGCCCGAAGAGAAGAGCTCGCAAGTGAACCCCGGCACGTACACCTGGTGTGCGTGGTAGTTTCTACGGCGAAAGTAAGCATAAAAATGCTTAAGGGATCACGATGCAGAACGGCGCAATGAAAGCCTGGCTGGACTCTTCTTACCTCTCTGGCTCGAACCAGAGCTGGATAGAACAGCTCTATGAAGACTTCTTAACCGATCCTGACTCTGTCGACGCCAACTGGCGTTCAATGTTCCAGCAGTTACCTGGTACCGGAGTCAAACCGGATCAATTCCACTCCACTACGCGTGATTATTTCCGTCGTCTGGCGAAGGATGCCTCGCGTTACGCGACCTCCATTTCCGATCCTGATGCCAACGTGAAGCAGGTTAAAGTCCTGCAGTTGATCAACGCCTGGCGTTTCCGTGGTCATCAGGCGGCGAATCTCGATCCGCTTGGGCTTTGGAAGCAGGAGCCTGTGACCGATCTGGAACCTGCGTTCCACGATTTGACCAAGGCCGATCTCCAGGAAAGTTTTAACGTGGGTTCCTTTGCTAGCGGCAAAGAAACGATGAAACTTGCCGATTTGATTGCTGCGCTGAAGCAAACATATGGCGGCTCCATCGGCGCGGAATACATGCATATTACGTCCACGGAAGAGAAACGCTGGATCCAACAGCGTATTGAATCGGTGGTCGGTCACGCGAGCTTTAGCGCTGACGAGAAAAAACGTTTCCTCACTGAGCTGACCGCTGCGGAAGGCCTGGAACGTTACCTGGGTGCGAAATTCCCAGGGGCAAAACGCTTCTCGCTGGAAGGCGGTGATGCGCTGGTGCCAATGCTGAAAGAACTGATTCGCCACGCCGGTAAGAGCGGCACGCGCGAAGTGGTGCTGGGTATGGCGCACCGCGGTCGTCTGAACGTGTTGATCAACGTGCTCGGTAAAAAACCGCAGGACCTGTTCGACGAATTTGCCGGGAAGCATAAAGAACACCTCGGCACCGGTGACGTGAAGTACCACATGGGCTTCTCGTCTGATATCGAAACCGAAGGCGGCCTGGTTCACCTGGCGCTGGCGTTCAACCCGTCACACCTCGAAATCGTCAGCCCGGTGGTTATCGGTTCAGTACGTGCGCGTCTGGACAGACTGGAAGAGCCGAGCAGCAACAAGGTTCTGCCAATTACCATTCACGGTGATGCCGCGGTGGCCGGTCAGGGCGTGGTTCAGGAAACCCTGAACATGTCCAAAGCTCGCGGTTACGAAGTGGGCGGTACGGTACGTATCGTTATCAACAACCAGGTGGGCTTCACGACATCTAACCCGCTGGATGCGCGCTCCACGCCATACTGTACCGATATCGGTAAGATGGTGATGGCACCGATTTTCCACGTGAATGCGGATGACCCTGAAGCGGTTGCTTTCGTGACTCGCCTGGCGCTTGATTTCCGTAATACCTTCAAACGCGATGTGTTCATCGACCTGGTGTGCTACCGCCGTCACGGCCATAACGAAGCCGACGAGCCAAGCGCAACCCAGCCGCTGATGTACCAGAAAATCAAAAAACATCCGACCCCGCGCAAAATCTACGCCGACAAGCTGGAAGGCGAGAAAGTCGCGACCCTCGAAGATGCGACCGAACTGGTCAATCTGTACCGCGACGCGCTGGACGAAGGCGAATGCGTGGTGAAAGAGTGGCGTCCGATGAACATGCACTCCTTTACCTGGTCGCCGTACCTCAACCACGAGTGGGATGAGAGCTACCCGAACAAGGTCGACATGAAACGCCTGCAGGAGCTGGCTAAGCGCATCAGCACCGTGCCAGAAGCGGTCGAAATGCAGTCCCGTGTCGCTAAAATCTACGCCGATCGCCAGTCTATGGCTGCCGGTGAGAAAATGTTCGACTGGGGCGGCGCGGAAAACCTGGCGTACGCCACGCTGGTTGATGAAGGCATTCCGGTGCGTCTGTCCGGTGAAGACTCCGGGCGCGGCACCTTCTTCCATCGCCATGCGGTTATCCATAACCAGACCAACGGTTCTACGTATACCCCGCTGCAGCATGTGCATAACGGTCAGGGCCAGTTCAAGGTCTGGGACTCCGTGCTGTCTGAAGAAGCGGTTCTGGCATTCGAATACGGCTATGCCACCGCAGAGCCGCGCATCCTGACTATCTGGGAAGCGCAGTTCGGTGACTTCGCCAACGGTGCGCAGGTGGTTATCGACCAGTTCATCAGTTCCGGCGAGCAGAAATGGGGCCGTATGTGTGGCCTGACCATGCTGCTGCCACACGGCTACGAAGGCCAGGGTCCGGAGCACTCCTCCGCGCGTCTGGAGCGTTATCTGCAGCTGTGTGCTGAACAGAACATGCAGGTGTGCGTCCCGTCGACCCCGGCTCAGGTTTATCACATGCTGCGTCGTCAGGCGCTGCGCGGGATGCGCCGTCCGTTGGTGGTGATGTCACCGAAATCTCTGCTGCGTCACCCACTGGCGGTATCGAGCCTCGAAGAGCTGGCCAACGGCACCTTTATGCCTGCGATTGGCGAGATTGACGAGCTGGATCCTAAAGCGGTGAAACGCGTGGTGATGTGCTCCGGTAAGGTGTACTACGACCTGCTGGAACAGCGTCGCAAGAACAATCAGAAAGATGTCGCCATTGTGCGTATCGAACAGCTTTATCCGTTCCCGCATCAGGCGATGCAGGACGCACTGAAACCATACGCTCACGTGCATGATTTTGTCTGGTGCCAGGAAGAGCCGCTCAACCAGGGCGCCTGGTACTGCAGCCAGCATCACTTACGTGAAGTGATTCCATTTGGGTCTGCCCTGCGTTACGCAGGTCGCCCGGCCTCCGCCTCTCCGGCGGTAGGGTATATGTCTGTTCACCAGAAGCAGCAACAAGATCTGGTCAATGACGCGCTGAACGTCGATTAATTAAAGGATACAAAATGAGTAGCGTAGATATTCTTGTTCCCGACCTGCCTGAATCCGTAGCCGATGCAACGGTTGCGACCTGGCACAAGAAGCCAGGCGATGCGGTAGTCCGCGATGAAGTGCTGGTAGAAATCGAAACTGACAAAGTGGTACTGGAAGTACCGGCGTCGGCTGACGGCATTCTGGATGCAGTTCTGGAAGACGAAGGCACCACCGTGACCTCTCGTCAGATCCTCGGCCGCCTGCGTGAAGGCAACAGCGCGGGCAAAGAGTCCAGCGCGAAATCCGAAGCCAAAGACAGCACCCCAGCCCAGCGCCAGCAGGCGTCACTGGAAGAGCAAAGCAACGACGCGCTGAGCCCGGCGATTCGTCGCCTGCTGGCTGAGCATAACCTTGACGCCGCGGCCATCAAAGGCACCGGTGTGGGTGGTCGTCTGACCCGCGAAGATGTTGAGAAGCACCTGGCGAAAGCACCGGCGAAAACCGACGCTAAAGCGCCAGCCGCCGCTCCAGCTGCAGCGCCTGCGCCGCTGGCAGGTCGCTCTGAGAAACGTGTTCCGATGACCCGCCTGCGCAAACGCGTGGCTGAGCGTCTGCTGGAAGCGAAAAACTCTACCGCGATGCTGACCACCTTCAACGAAGTCAACATGAAGCCAATCATGGACTTGCGTAAGCAGTACGGCGACGCATTTGAAAAACGTCACGGCATCCGTCTGGGCTTCATGTCCTTCTACGTGAAAGCTGTGGTTGAAGCGCTGAAACGCTACCCGGAAGTGAACGCCTCTATTGATGGCGAAGACGTGGTGTATCACAACTACTTCGACGTCAGCATGGCGGTCTCTACGCCACGTGGGCTGGTTACGCCAGTCCTGCGTGACGTTGACGCGCTGGGCATGGCCGACATCGAGAAACGCATTAAAGAGCTGGCGCTGAAAGGCCGTGACGGCAAGCTGACCGTTGAGGACCTGACCGGCGGTAACTTCACCATCACCAACGGCGGTGTGTTCGGTTCCCTGATGTCTACGCCGATCATCAACCCGCCACAGAGCGCGATCCTGGGCATGCATGCCATTAAGGACAGGCCAATGGCCGTTGATGGCAAAGTTGAAATTCTGCCAATGATGTACCTGGCACTTTCCTACGATCATCGCCTGATCGATGGTCGTGAGTCTGTGGGCTTCCTCGTAGCCATCAAAGAGCTGCTGGAAGATCCGACTCGTCTGCTGCTGGACGTGTAGTAAGCCCTGTATCACCTGTCCTCCGGGCCGGATGCGGCCTGGAGGTAAAATGATAATGATTTTCTAAAGTGGATAGAACGCATGAACTTACATGAATACCAGGCCAAACAGCTGTTTGCCCGCTACGGTTTACCTGCGCCAGTAGGCTATGCCTGCTCAACTCCGCGTGAAGCTGAAGAAGCCGCGTCTAAAATTGGTGCGGGTCCTTGGGTCGTGAAATGCCAGGTACACGCTGGCGGCCGCGGTAAAGCGGGCGGCGTAAAAGTCGTTAACAGCAAAGAAGACATTCGCGCCTTTGCCGAGCATTGGCTGGGCAAACGCCTGGTAACCTATCAGACAGACGCCAACGGTCAGCCGGTCAATCAGATTCTGGTTGAAGCCGCGACCGACATCGCCAAAGAACTGTATCTGGGTGCGGTAGTCGATCGTAGCTCTCGCCGTGTGGTATTCATGGCCTCCACCGAAGGCGGCGTGGAAATCGAAAAAGTGGCGGAAGAAACCCCGCACCTGATCCACAAAGTTGCTATCGATCCGCTGGCGGGCCCAATGCCTTATCAGGGCCGTGAGCTGGCGTTCAAACTGGGTCTGGAAGGTAAACTGGTTCAGCAGTTCACCAAGATCTTCATGGGCCTGGCAAACATCTTCCTTGATCGCGACCTGGCGCTTATCGAAATTAACCCGCTGGTTATCACCAAGCAGGGTGACCTTATCTGCCTCGATGGCAAACTGGGTGCCGATGGCAATGCCCTGTTCCGTCAACCAGACCTGCGCGAAATGCGTGACCAGTCTCAGGAAGATCCGCGTGAAGCTCAGGCTGCACAGTGGGAACTGAACTATGTCGCACTGGATGGCAACATCGGCTGCATGGTTAACGGCGCAGGCCTGGCGATGGGTACCATGGACATCGTTAAGCTGCACGGCGGCGAACCGGCCAACTTCCTCGACGTGGGCGGCGGTGCAACCAAAGAACGTGTAACCGAAGCGTTCAAAATTATCCTCTCTGATGACAATGTGAAAGCGGTTCTGGTTAACATCTTCGGCGGGATCGTACGTTGCGACCTGATTGCTGACGGCATTATCGGCGCGGTTGCTGAAGTGGGCGTTAACGTCCCGGTGGTTGTACGTCTGGAAGGGAACAACGCTGAACTCGGCGCCAAGAAACTGGCCGACAGCGGTCTGAATATTATTGCAGCGAAAAGTCTGACGGATGCCGCTCAGCAGGTCGTTGCCGCAGTGGAGGGGAAATAATGTCCATTTTAATTGATAAAAACACCAAGGTTATCTGCCAGGGCTTCACCGGTAGCCAGGGGACTTTCCACTCTGAACAAGCGATTGCTTACGGCACCAACATGGTTGGCGGCGTAACGCCGGGCAAAGGCGGCACCACGCATCTGGATCTGCCGGTGTTCAACACCGTGCGTGAAGCCGTTGAAGCGACCGGTGCGACTGCAAGCGTAATCTATGTTCCGGCTCCGTTCTGCAAAGACTCCATTCTGGAAGCTATCGATGCAGGCATCAAACTGATCATTACCATCACCGAAGGCATCCCGACTCTGGATATGCTGACCGTGAAGGTGAAACTGGATGAAGCAGGCGTGCGCATGATTGGCCCGAACTGCCCAGGCGTTATCACTCCGGGTCAGAGCAAAATCGGCATCATGCCTGGCCACATTCACAAACCGGGTAAAGTGGGTATCGTTTCCCGTTCAGGTACGCTGACCTATGAAGCGGTTAAGCAGACGACCGACTACGGTTTCGGCCAGTCCACCTGTGTGGGCATCGGCGGTGACCCGATCCCAGGTTCTAACTTCATCGACATCCTGAAAATGTTCCAGGAAGACCCGCAGACCGAAGCGATCGTGATGATCGGTGAGATCGGCGGCAGCGCTGAAGAAGAAGCGGCAGCCTACATCAAAGAACACGTGACCAAACCGGTTGTGGGTTACATCGCGGGTGTGACCGCGCCGAAAGGTAAACGTATGGGTCACGCAGGCGCGATCATCGCCGGTGGTAAAGGGACTGCGGACGAGAAATTTGCAGCTCTGGAAGCGGCCGGTGTGAAAACCGTTCGTAGCCTGGCGGATATCGGCGAAGCGCTGAAAACCATCATTAACTGATAATCCTCTCTGCTCCCCGCGTGGGGAGCGTTATATGTCCGTTTTCGACATGGTTGGCCACCTTTGCGGTGGCCTTTTTTATGGGCGTCGTTTGGCGACCAGGGTGAATTTATAGTCGTCGCTTTTGAATGCGTTACGGCTGTATTCAAACACCCGTCCATCGCTGAGGAACCCGCGCGAGATTTTTTCGAGGATCGGCTGGCTGGCATCCAGACTCAGCAAACTCGCCATTTCAGCGTTTGGCATGATCGGCACGATCTCTTGTTCGCTGCGATCGATAACCAGCTTCTTCACCTGTTCGATAAAGTGATATTTGGAGTTTTCCATCACCTCCCAGGTGAGATCCGGAAATAAGGTCAACGGCATCCAGGTTTCTTCCAGCGTCACCGGTTTCTGCTTGATAAAGCGCACCCGTTTGACGTGCCAGATTTTCGCGCCTTCTGCGACCTCAAGCGTTGCCGCCAGTTCATGGCTGGCATCAATCGCTTCAAACACCCGCACGTCGCTGTGCGTATCGACGTTTCGGTCGGCCAGCTTTTCATAAAAACTGGTGAGTTGATAAATGTCGTAGTTGACCCGCTCTTCTTTCACGTATGAGCCGCTGCCCTGAATGCTCTCAATAATCGCTTCCTGGGTCAGCTGTTTCAGCGCTTGCCTCACCGTGACGCGGCTGACGGCAAACTCTTCCTGCAACGCCGATTCTGTGGGCAGGGCATCGCCGGGTTTCAGTTCACCACGCTGCACCCGATCGCGCAGGGTATCAGCGATTTGGCGGTATCGGGGTTTATTCGTCATTTGCCTCATACCTCTTTAATACTAATGCAGCGATTATGCCTGTCTTTCTTTACTTGTAAACAATACAACTTAGATACAAATTATTGGATAAGGAGAAAGTGATCACATAAATGTATGGTTTTATCTGGCAAGATCCTCATTACTGAACGGCACTTTGGCCGTACTTTCACCTTCACAGTGAGGATCGTGATGAACCTGACGACATTAACGCACCCGGACGCGCTCTGCCTGCAGGCGACGTTCACTGACCGCGACGAGGCTATCCGGGCGCTGGCAGAACGGCTGGCGCGGCTGGGTAAAATTTCCAGCCTTGACGATTTTCTTCGCGATGTGTTTGCCCGCGAGAGCGAAGGGCCGACCGCACTCGGGGAAGGGCTGGCGGTGCCGCACGGGAAAAGTGAAGCGGTCACGGAAGCCGCTTTCGCCGTCGCCACCTTACCGCAGCCGATTCTGTGGGACGGTGTTGACGGCGAAGAAGAGGTCAACCTGGTCGTGCTGCTGGCGATCCCGCCCGCGCAGGCGGGGTCCACCCACATGCAGCTGCTCACGGCGTTAACCTCCCGGCTGGTGGATGACGAGGTGCGGGCAGCCGTGTGTTCAGCCTCCACCGCGGAGCAACTGTTGCAGGCCCTTGATGCGCCGCTTATCAATACGGAGCCCGCGCAGAAGCAGGATGCGCCAGTGGTGGTCTGCGTCACCGCGTGTCCGGCAGGCATCGCCCACACCTATATGGCGGCGGAATATCTGGAAAAGGCCGGGCAAAAACTCGGGGTCAATGTTTACGTTGAACGCCAGGGTGCCAACGGGATCGAAAACCGCCTGACGGCCGAACAGCTTAATTCTGCTCAGGCCTGCATTTTTGCCGCCGAAGTGGCTATCAAAGAGGCGGACCGTTTTGCCGGTATTCCGTCCCTGTCGGTGCCGGTGGCTGAGCCTATCCGGCATGCAGAAAAACTTATTGAGCAGGCGCTGACCCTAAAATCCTCAGGCGAGAACCGTCAGCCGCAATGCGACAGCCTGGACAAGAAAAGCGTCAAGACCGAACTGAAACAGGCGCTGTTAAGCGGGATTTCCTTTGCCGTGCCGCTGATTGTGGCAGGCGGAACCGTGCTGGCGGTGGCGGTTTTGCTGGCGCAGATGCTTGGCTTACAGCATTTGTTCGATCAGGAAAATTCGTGGCTGTGGATGTACCGCAAATTGGGTGGCGGAATGCTCGGCGTGTTAATGGTGCCGGTGCTGGCGGCCTACACCGCCTATTCGCTGGCCGATAAGCCCGCACTGGCACCGGGCTTTGCCGCAGGGCTGGCGGCCAACATGATTGGCTCCGGTTTCCTCGGTGCGATAGCGGGTGGTCTTATCGCGGGCTATCTGATGCGCTGGGTGAAAAATCATCTCCGGCTCAACAGTCGCTACAACGGTTTTCTGACCTTCTACCTCTATCCGGTGATCGGCACCCTCGGTGCGGGCAGCCTGATGCTGTTTGTGGTCGGCGAACCCGTGGCGTGGATTAACACCGGTCTGACTCTGTGGCTCAACGGCCTGTCAGGCACCAACGCGCTGCTGCTGGGGGCGATCCTCGGGTTTATGTGCTCGTTCGATCTCGGCGGCCCGGTGAACAAAGCTTCCTATGCATTTTGCCTCGGCGCGATGGCCAACGGCGTGTACGGCCCGTATGCGATTTTCGCCTCGGTCAAAATGGTATCGGCCTTTACGGTGACGGCCTCCACGATGATTGCGCCGCGACTGTTTAAAACCTTCGAAATCGAAACCGGAAAATCCACCTGGCTGCTGGGCCTGGCGGGGATCACCGAAGGGGCTATCCCAATGGCGATAGAAGATCCGCTCCGGGTGATTGGGTCGTTCGTCATCGGTTCGATGGTCACCGGGGCGCTGGTGGGCTCGATGAATATCGGTCTTTCTACCCCGGGGGCAGGCATTTTCTCGCTATTCCTGCTGCATGACGGTGGGCTCGGCGGGGTGCTCGCCGCCACTGGCTGGTTCGTTTCCGCCCTGATCGGTGCGGCTATTTCGACCAGCATACTGATCCTCTGGCGTCGTCAGGCGGTGAAAGCCGGTAAATACCTTCCCGACAGCGTAATGCCTTAACTGAACAGGATATGAAGATGAAAGCTGTATCTCGCGTGCACATCACGCCGCATATGCACTGGGACCGCGAGTGGTACTTCACCACCGAAGAGTCGCGCATTTTGCTGGTCAATAATATGGAAGAGATCCTGACCCGTCTGGAGCAGGACGCCGAATACAAATACTACGTGCTCGATGGGCAGACCGCGATTCTGGAAGATTACTTCGCGGTGAAACCCGACAGCCGTGAACGGGTGAAAGCCCTGGTGCAGGCCGGAAAGCTGATTATCGGTCCGTGGTACACGCAGACTGATACCACCATCGTCGCCGGGGAATCCATCGTGCGCAATTTGATGTACGGGATGCGCGATTGCCTGGCGTTCGGCGAGCCGATGAAAATTGGGTATTTGCCGGATTCGTTTGGCATGTCGGGCCAGTTACCGCACATCTATAACGGTTTTGGTATTAAACGGGCAATGTTCTGGCGTGGCTGTTCGGAGCGTCACGGCACCGATAGAACGGAATTCCTGTGGCAGAGTCAGGATGGCAGCGAAGTGGCGGCGCAGGTGCTGCCGCTGGGCTACGCGATTGGTAAGTACTTACCGGAGGACGAAGCGGGCCTGCGAAAACGTCTCGACAGCTATTTCGAGGTGCTGGAAAACGCGTCGCAGACCAAAGAGATTTTATTGCCGAACGGCCACGATCAGATGCCGCTGCAGCAGAACATTTTTGCGGTGATGGATAAACTGCGGGAGATCTATCCACAGCGTGAATTTGTGATGAGCCGCTTTGAAGAGGTCTTTGAGCGTATCGAGCAGCAGCGTGACACGCTGGCCACGCTGACCGGCGAGTTCAACGACGGGAAGTATATGCGTGTGCATCGCACCATCGGCTCGACGCGGATGGACATCAAAATCGCTCACGCGCGTATCGAAAACAAAATCGTCAATTTGCTCGAGCCGCTGGCAACCCTAGCGTGGACGCTCGGGTTTGAGTATCACCACGGCCTGCTGGAGAAAATGTGGAAGGAGATCCTCAAAAATCATGCCCACGACAGCATCGGCAGCTGCTGTAGCGACAAGGTACATCGGGAAATCATGAGCCGCTTCTGGCTGGCGGAAGACATGGCCGACAGCCTCATTACGTTCTACATGCGCAAAATCGTCGATAACATGGCGCAGAGCGAAGGTGACAAACTGACCCTGTTTAACCTGATGCCGTGGCCGCGCGATGAAGTGGTCAACACCACACTCCGCCTGCGCGCCAGCCGTTTCCGCCTGGTTGATAGCGACGGGCAGGAAGTGGCGTATTTCATTCGCGCCAGCCGTGAAATTGACCCGGGCCTGGTGGACCGCCAGATTGTCCATTACGGCAACTACGAGCCGTTTATGGAGTACGACATTCAGTTGCGTCAGGTGCTCCCGGCGATGGGGTGGCTCACGTTGCACGTGCTGCCGGGTGAGGAAGGTCAGCAGGTTAGCGTCCCGAAACAGAGCGATGCCCTGCTGGAAAACAGCTGCTGGCGTATCAGCCTGAACCGGGATGGCACGCTGAAGATGGAAGATAAAGAGAGCGGTCTGGTTTATGACCGGGTGCTGGAATTTGAAGACGGCTCCGACGATGGGGATGAGTATGACTATTCGCCCTCGCGAGAAGAGTGGTTACTCACCAGCCGGGAAGGCCAGCATTGTCATACGGTCACGCACGACGCGTGGCAGAGCAGGGCGGTGATACGTTCCACGCTGGCCGTGCCGCGCAATCTGGCTGAACGTTCAGCCCGCAAAACTGGCGGAACGCTGACGATGGAAACGACGGTGACGCTGAGTCAGCACAGTCGTCGGGTCGAGTTTGAGGTCTGCGTGGTTAATCAGGCGGACGACCACCGCGTGCGGGTTCGTATCCCCGTGCCGTTCAAAACCGACCATGTGCTGACTGATACTCAGTTTGGTTCGCTCACTCGCCCGGTTCAGGACGAGGCGATGCAGGTCTGGCAGGCCGAAGGCTGGAAAGAGGCTCCGGTCCCGGTCTGGAATTTCCTCAACTATGCCGTGTTAAAAGAGGGGGCCGCACTTCAGCAGGAGCAGCACGGGCTGGCGCTGTTCACGGAAGGCCTGCGCGAGGTGGAAATTATCGGCGAGACTCAGAGTGTGTTTGCGCTGACTTTACTGCGCGGGGTGGGGCTGCTCGGAAAAGAGGATCTGCTGCTGCGCCCTGGCCGTCCTTCAGGGATAAAAATGCCGGTACCGGATTCTCAGGTTCGTGGCGAACTGCGGGCCCGCTTTAGCCTGATGCCATTCAGGGGTTCTGCACTGGATGCGGGGGTGGCTCAGCAGGCGCGCAGCTGGCTGACACCGGTGCTGTGCTACAACAAAATTCCATGGGATGCGATGAAGCTTAATCGCACTGCTCTCGACGTCCCGCGACGCTACAGCCTGTTTACGATGCCAGCCACCGGATGCCAGCTTAGCGTATTGAAGAAAGCCGAGGACAGCGAGGCGTTGATTCTCCGCCTGTTTAACCCGTCTGACAGTGAGCCTTGTGAATCCAGGGTGATGTTCAATCGTCCTGCTTCCCGGTGCCAGGACGTGGGGATGGACGAGCAGCCGACGGGGCAGGGGAGTGACATTCTTGGGAAAGCGGTCAGCTTCAAACCGGGACAATCGCGGAGCTGGGTCGTCCAGATTGATTAACAACGCAGCAAACGATTCATGGCCACGCAATGCGTGGCTTTTTTGTTTCCACAGGTAATCAATCGGCGGTGTTAATTTTAAAATCCATTAGGGTGAATGAAATGTAATAAAAAGAGGCTATACTTGCAGTGCAAAAAGATGAGCAACTCCCGCCGTGGCGTACCCGTGGCCTCTCTTTTTCCTTCCGGCCCGCTTAAGGGTTAAAAATGAATGCAGAAGCATTCTAATACCGCCTTATTTGATAACTATCAATGCCATGATAAAAACATGTTTTTAACATTGATTTCACTATGCGCCATTAAATGCATACACAATTAACACGTCTTTGTAAAATTGATTTAAATCAATATGTAATCCTTGGAAAAAAGCACCAGAAAGCGGTAAATTGTCGCGGATCAAAGTGGTCGAAATGTGGCATCTTAGCTATATATTGATCAGCGTCGAAAAACGTAAAACGGGTTCAAGAAAAACCTGTTTATTGTAAGGGTTTTACGGCGTAATATATTCAAGGGATCAATTTGGGTTTTTTATTAACGTATTTGTAACCTTTGCTCATCATCGTTTCTACCAAGTGGCAACGATAACGTAGCGGGAAGCAAATAAATTTGTATTGGGGCATGCGTGTGAATCCTTTCTAACGGGATCCACTCTCGGAGTCTTCATGCGATGAGCAAGGAGTCATGATGTTAGATATAGTCGAACTGTCACGCTTACAGTTTGCCTTGACCGCGATGTACCACTTCCTTTTTGTGCCACTGACGCTCGGTATGGCGTTCCTGCTGGCCATCATGGAAACGGTTTACGTCCTTTCCGGCAAACAGATTTATAAAGATATGACCAAGTTCTGGGGCAAGTTGTTTGGTATCAACTTCGCTCTGGGGGTCGCAACCGGCCTGACCATGGAGTTCCAGTTCGGGACAAACTGGTCTTACTATTCCCACTACGTGGGCGATATCTTCGGTGCGCCACTGGCCATTGAAGGTCTGATGGCCTTCTTCCTCGAATCCACCTTTGTAGGTCTGTTCTTCTTCGGTTGGGACCGCCTGGGCAAAGTCCAGCATATGGCCGTAACCTGGCTCGTGGCGTTGGGTTCCAACATGTCCGCGCTGTGGATCCTGGTGGCGAACGGCTGGATGCAAAACCCGGTCGCGTCTGACTTCAACTTCGAAACCATGCGCATGGAGATGGTGAGCTTCTCCGAGCTCGTCCTCAACCCTGTTGCTCAGGTGAAATTCGTGCATACCGTGGCGTCTGGCTACGTGTGTGGCGCGATGTTCATTCTGGGTATCAGCTCCTACTATATGCTGCGCGGCCGTGACTTCGCGTTTGCGAAACGCTCTTTCGCCATTGCAGCAAGCTTTGGTATGGCGGCTATCCTCTCCGTTATCGTGCTGGGTGATGAATCCGGTTACGAAATGGGTGACGTGCAGAAAACCAAACTGGCGGCGATTGAAGCCGAGTGGGAAACGCAGCCGGCACCGGCGTCGTTTACCCTGTTTGGTATTCCTGATCAGGATAAGCAAGAAAACCACTTCGCTATTCAGATTCCTTACGCGCTCGGCATCATTGCCACCCGTTCAGTCGATAAGCAGGTCACTGGCCTGAAAGACCTGATGGTGCAGCATGAAGAGCGTATCCGTAACGGGATGAAAGCGTACTCTCTGCTGGAGCAGCTGCGTTCTGGTTCTGCCGATCAGTCCGTTCGCGATCAATTCAACCACGTGAAAAAAGACCTCGGTTACGGTCTGTTGTTGAAACGCTATACGCCGAACGTCTCCGATGCGACGGAAGCACAGATTCAGCAGGCAACCAAAGACTCGATTCCTCGCGTCGCGCCGCTGTACTTCGCATTCCGTATCATGGTTGGCTGCGGCATCATCATGCTGCTGATTATCGCCGCGTCCTTCTGGACGGTGATTCGTAACCGTATCGGTGAGAAAAAATGGCTGCTGCGTACCGCGCTGTACGGGATCCCATTACCGTGGATTGCTATCGAGTCCGGCTGGTTTGTTGCAGAGTACGGTCGTCAGCCATGGGCGATTGGTGAGGTGCTGCCGACGGCAGTGGCGAACTCATCCCTGACAACAGGTGATCTGCTGTTCTCCATGTTCCTGATCTGTGGTCTGTACACCCTGTTCCTGATTGCTGAACTGTTCCTGATGTTCAAGTTTGCCCGTCTGGGACCCAGCAGCCTGAAAACCGGTCGTTACCACTATGAGCAGACCCCAGCGTCTACTCAGCCGGCACGCTAAGACAGGAGTCGTCAAATGTTCGATTATGAAGTATTGCGTTTTATCTGGTGGCTGCTGGTTGGCATTCTGCTGATCGGTTTTGCAGTCGCCGATGGCTTCGACATGGGGGTGGGCATGCTCACCCGTATCCTCGGTCGCACTGACACCGAGCGTCGAATCATGATCAACTCGATCGCCCCGCACTGGGACGGTAACCAGGTGTGGCTGATCACCGCAGGCGGCGCGCTGTTCGCGGCCTGGCCGATGGTCTACGCAGCTGCCTTCTCCGGCTTCTATGTGGCGATGATCCTCGTGCTGGCATCCTTGTTCTTCCGTCCGGTCGGTTTTGATTACCGTTCCAAGATTGAAGACACCCGCTGGCGTAACCTGTGGGACTGGGGCATCTTCATCGGTAGCTTCGTGCCGCCGCTGGTGATTGGCGTCGCCTTCGGCAACCTGCTGCAGGGTGTACCGTTCCACCTCGATGAATACATGCGTCTGTACTACACCGGGAACTTCTTCCAGCTGCTGAATCCGTTTGGTCTGCTGGCCGGTATTGTCAGCGTGGCGATGATCCTGACTCAGGGCGCGACCTACCTGCAAATGCGTACCGTGGGCGAGCTGCATCTGCGCACCCGTACCACCTCGCAGATTGCGGCACTGGTGACACTGGTGTGCTTCGCACTGGCCGGTGTTTGGGTAATGTACGGTATTGATGGTTATGTGGTGACGTCCACCCTTGACCATACCGCTGCGTCTAACCCGCTGACCAAAGAAGTGGCGCGTGAAGCCGGGGCCTGGCTGGTGAACTTTAACAACATGCCAATCCTGTGGGCGATTCCGGCACTTGGCGTGGTACTGCCGCTGCTGACTATCGTGATGTCTCGTATGGACAAAGGCGCGTGGGCGTTTATCTTCTCCTCGCTGACGCTGGCCTGCATCATCCTGACCGCTGGCGTGGCGATGTTCCCGTTCATTATGCCGTCCAGCACGATGTTGAAAGCCAGTCTGACCATGTGGGATGCGACGTCCAGCCAGCTTACGCTGAACGTTATGACCTACGCGGCGATGGTGTTCGTACCGATTATCCTGCTCTACACCGCATGGTGTTACTGGAAAATGTTCGGTCGTATCACGAAAGACGACATTGAACGCAACACCCATTCTCTGTACTAAGTAAGGAGCAACATATGTGGTACTTCGCATGGATTCTGGGGACGCTTCTGGCTTGTGCATTTGGCGTGATCACCGCCCTGGCGCTCGAGCACATTGAGTCTGGAAAACAAGAAGATCATTAATGACTAAAATTATCGCAATGTTATATGCGGTAATGGATAAGGGCCCGTTAAGGGCCCTTTCGTTGCTGATGGCATTAGTGTTGGCAGGCTGTATCTTCTGGGACCCGTCGCGCTTTGCGGCGAAAACCAGTTCGCTGGAAATCTGGCACGGCTTTCTCATCATGTGGGCCGTTTGTGCTGGCGTCATTCATGGCGTGGGTTTCCGCCCGAAGGCGATTCACTGGCAGGGGATTTTCTGCCCGCTGATTGCCGACCTTGTACTCCTCGCCGGACTGTTTTTCTTTTACGCCTGATTCAGAAACATCCGTTAATCGCTATGGGCTTGTTCGAGCCCATAAAAATTTACTCTCCGTTTACTTTCCCCCATTCCAAACCAGCATTCCCGCGCGTATAGTAGCGAAGTTTGAAAGCCCCACATATCTTTTGCATTACCGGGATGTAAAGTGAATACAACGCTGTATACAAAACCGTTCATGATGCGTCGTAGCCAACAAAGAGGCAGCCTGAATGAGTAAGTATATATTTCGATGGCCGGTTCGTGTCTATTACGAAGACACAGACGCCGGGGGTGTGGTCTACCACGCCAGCTATGTCGCTTTCTATGAAAGAGCACGCACAGAGATGTTGCGCCACCATCACTTCAGTCAACAGGTACTGTTGGCTGAACGCGTAGCTTTCGTGGTGCGCAAGATGACGCTGGAGTATTTCGCCGCCGCCAGACTCGATGACATGCTCGAAGTCCAAACGGAAATTACAGCGATGCGGGGTACCTCTCTGGTGTTCACGCAGCGGATAGTCAATGCAGAAAACAAGGTACTTAACGAAGCTGAAGTGCTGATTGTCTGCGTTGATCCACTCATAATGAAGCCTCGTGCGCTTCCCAAGTCTATTGTCGCGGAGTTTAAGCAGTGACTGAAATGAATATCCTTGATTTGTTCCTGAAGGCTAGCCTTCTGGTTAAACTTATCATGTTCATCTTAATTGGTTTTTCAATCGCTTCCTGGGCTATCATCATCCAGAGAACGCGCATCCTCAATACGGCTGGCCGCGAAGCGGAAGCCTTCGAAGACAAGTTCTGGTCTGGGATCGAACTGTCTCGCCTGTACCAGGAAAGCCAGAGCCGTCGCGACAACCTGGCCGGTTCCGAACAGATTTTCTATAGCGGCTTTAAAGAGTTCGCACGGTTGCATCGGGCGAACAGCCACGCGCCGGAAGCGATTGTGGAAGGTGCCTCCCGCGCGATGCGCATTTCCATGAACCGCGAACTGGAAAACCTTGAAAACCACATTCCCTTCCTTGGCACCGTCGGTTCCATCAGCCCGTACATCGGTCTGTTCGGTACGGTGTGGGGGATCATGCACGCCTTTATCGCGCTGGGCGCGGTTAAGCAGGCGACGCTGCAAATGGTTGCACCGGGTATCGCAGAAGCGCTGATCGCCACGGCGATTGGTCTGTTCGCAGCCATTCCCGCGGTCATGGCGTATAACCGCCTGAACCAGCGTGTGAACAAACTGGAGCAGAACTACGACAACTTTATGGAAGAGTTCACCGCGATTCTGCACCGTCAGGCGTTTACCAGCAGCGAAAGCAACAAGGGGTAAGCCATGGCCAGAGCACGTAGACGCGCGCGTCGCGAGCTGAAGTCCGAAATCAACATCGTTCCGCTGCTGGATGTGTTGCTGGTGCTGCTGCTGATCTTCATGGCGACAGCGCCGATCATTACCCAGAGCGTCGAGGTCGATCTTCCTGATGCGACGGAATCACAGGCCGTCAGTACCAATGACGATCCGCCAGTGATTGTGGAAGTTTCCGGTGTCGGACAATACAGCGTCAATGTGGGTCAGGAAAAACTACCACAATTGCCGCCGGAGCAGGTCGTCGCTGAAGCCCAGCGTCATTTGCAGCAGAATCCGAAGACGGTCTTCTTAATCGGTGGTGCGAAAGATGTGCCGTACGATGAAATCATTAAAGCGCTGAACCTGTTGCACAGCGCGGGTGTGAAATCAGTGGGCTTAATGACCCAGCCAATCTGACCCGGCTAACAGGCTAACAGTTTTTGGGAACCGAGAGTGTCAAAGGCAACCGAGCAACAAAACGAAAAGCTTAAACGCGCGATCATCATCTCAGTCATTCTGCATATCATTTTGATTGCACTGCTGATTTGGAGTTCGTTCGATGAGCACATAGATGCTTCGGCAGGCGGTGGCGGTGGCTCGTCTATTGACGCGGTGATGGTCGATCCAGGTGCGGTCGTACAGAACTATAATCGTCAACAGAATCAGCAGGCCAGCGCGCGTCGTGCCGAAGAGCAGCGCGAGAAGCAGGCGCAGCAGCAGGCGGAGGAGATGCGTGAAAAGCAGGCCGCCGAGCAGGAGCGTCTGAAACAGCTCGAAAAAGAACGTCTGAAGGCACAGGAAGAAGCCAGCAAGCAGGCTGATGCGCAGAAACAAGCGGAACAGGCTGCCAAACAAGCGCAGGAACAGCAAAAACAGGCTGAAGAAGCCGCAGTAAAAGCTGCCGCGCTGGCGAAAGCCAAAGCGGACAGCCAGGCTAAAGTCGCTGCTGAAGCGGCGAAGAAAGCGGCTGCGGATGCACAGAAAAAAGCAGAAGCAGAGGCCGCAAAAGCCGCTGCTGACGCACAGAAGAAAGCCGAAGCCGAAGCAGCGAAGAAAGCTCAGCAGGACGCTGAGAAGAAAGCCGCCGCGGAAGCCGCGAAGAAAGCCGCTGCGGCTGAAAAAGCAGCTGCCGCCAAAGCCGCAGCTGCCGAGAAGGCCGCCGCTGAGAAAGCAGCAGCAGACAAAGCTGCTGCGGCAGAAAAAGCCGCCGCGGCCAAAGCAGCAAAAGCAGCCGCCGCGAAGAAAGCGGCTGAAGCGAAAGATGCTTCCGGTGTTGATGACCTGCTGGGTGACCTCAGCTCAGGTAAGAATGCACCGAAAACCGGGGGTGGGGCGAAAGGAAATAATGCCGCCGCCGCCGGAAGCGGTAACACTAAGAACAATGGCGCTTCAGGCGCGGATATCAGTAACTATGCCGGACAGATAAAAGCGGCGATTGAAAGTCGTTTTTATGATGCTTCTTCGTACACGGGTAAAGTGTGTACGCTGCGCATCAAACTGAATACGGATGGTACGCTGGCAAATATCACCTCTGAAGGTGGGGATCCCGCTCTGTGTACTGCGGCTCTGGCTGCAGCACGACAAGCAAGGTTCCCGAAACCGCCGTCAGAAGCCGTGTATGAAGTGTTCAAGAACGCGCCGCTGGACTTCAAACCGTAACGCATTTTTCCCCGTATAAACGGGGGGAAATGAACCAGGCAAGTCACAGGGTTTTGGTAGTTTTGTGTATTTGAGTTTGTTAACATTCTGCTAAATTATCGTGGGCTTTTCGCCTGGATAAGGGAGATATGATGAAGCAGGCATTACGAGTAGCATTTGGTTTTCTGATGCTGTGGGCAGCTGTGCTGCACGCAGAAGTACGTATCGAGATCACCCAAGGGGTCGACTCGGCGCGCCCAATCGGCGTTGCGCCGTTCAAATGGGCGGGTCCGGGTGCGGCACCTGAAGATGTCGGTGGCATTGTCGCGGCTGACCTGCGCAATAGCGGTAAATTCAACCCGCTGGATCGTTCTCGTCTGCCTCAGCAGCCGGGTAGCGCACAGGAAGTTCAACCGGCGGCATGGTCTGCGCTCGGTATTGACGCCGTGGTTGTCGGCCAGGTAACGCCTAACCCAGACGGTTCATATACCGTGGCTTATCAGCTGGTTGATACCGGTGGTGCGCCGGGTACCGTGCTGGCACAGAACTCGTACAAAGTGAACAAGCAGTGGCTGCGTTATGCCGGCCACACTGCGAGTGATGAAGTGTTCGAGAAGCTGACCGGTATTAAAGGTGCGTTCCGTACCCGTATCGCGTATGTGGTTCAGACCAATGGCGGTCAGTTCCCGTATGAGCTGCGTGTGTCTGACTACGATGGTTACAACCAGTTTGTGGTTCACCGTTCACCGCAGCCGCTGATGTCGCCTGCCTGGTCACCGGACGGTTCTAAACTGGCTTACGTCACCTTCGAAAGCGGTCGTTCCGCGCTGGTTATCCAGACGCTGGCAAACGGTGCGATTCGTCAGGTTGCTTCGTTCCCGCAGCACAACGGTGCGCCAACGTTCTCTCCGGATGGTTCTAAACTGGCCTTCGCCCTGTCGAAAACCGGTAGCCTGAACCTGTACGTGATGGATATCGGCTCGGGTCAAATCAGCCAGGTGACCAACGGTCGCAGCAACAACACGGAACCAAGCTGGTTCCCGGACAGCCAGAATCTGGCCTTTACCTCTGACCAGGCTGGTCGTCCACAGGTATATAAAGTTAATGTTAACGGCGGGACTCCGCAGCGTATTTCCTGGGAAGGTTCTCAGAACCAGGATGCTGATGTGAGCACTGACGGTAAGTTCATGGTAATGGTGAGCTCGGCGAATGGCCAGCAGCACATTGCCAAACAAGATCTGGTAGCGGGTGGCGTGCAGGTTCTGTCGTCAACGTTCCTGGATGAAACGCCAAGTCTGGCACCTAACGGCACAATGGTTATCTACAGCTCTTCTCAGGGGATGGGATCTGTGCTGAATCTGGTTTCTACAGATGGGCGTTTCAAAGCGCGTCTTCCGGCAACTGATGGACAGGTCAAATTCCCTGCCTGGTCGCCGTATCTGTAATAATAATTAATTGAATATTATAGGAATCAAAGAAATGCAACTGAACAAAGTGCTGAAAGGACTGATGATCGCTCTGCCAGTTATGGCTATCGCGGCGTGTTCTTCCAACAAGAATGCCAGCAACGATCAGAGCGGTGAAGGCATGATGGGTGCCGGCACTGGTATGGATGCTAACGGTCAAGGCAACATGTCTTCCGAAGAGCAGGCTCGTCTGCAGATGCAGCAGCTGCAGCAGAACAACATCGTTTACTTCGATCTCGACAAGTACGATATCCGTTCTGACTTCGCTGCAATGCTGGATGCGCACGCTAACTTCCTGCGTAGCAACCCGTCTTACAAAGTCACCGTAGAAGGTCATGCTGACGAACGTGGTACTCCTGAGTACAACATCGCGCTGGGCGAACGTCGTGCAAACGCTGTTAAAATGTACCTGCAGGGTAAAGGCGTTTCTGCTGACCAGATCTCCATCGTTTCTTACGGTAAAGAAAAACCTGCAGTACTGGGTCACGACGAAGCGGCTTACTCCAAAAACCGTCGTGCCGTACTGGTTTACTAAGAGAATTGCATGAGCAGTAACTTCAGACATCATCTGTTGAGTCTGTCGTTACTGGTTGGCATAGCGGCCCCTTGGGCCGCTAATGCTCAGGCGCCAATCAGTAGTGTCGGCTCAGGCTCGGTCGAAGACCGTGTCACCCAACTCGAGCGTATTTCCAATGCTCACAGTCAACTTTTGACCCAACTCCAACAGCAACTCCAGGATAACCAGGCCGATATTGATTCTCTGCGTGGTCAAATCCAGGAAAGCCAGTACCAGCTCAATCAGGCGGTCGAACGCCAGAAGCAAATCCAGACGCAGCTTGATGGTATGAGCAGCGGCGGGAATGCGGCACAGGCACAGCCTGCTGCGGGCGACCAGAGCGGGTCAGCAGCGGCAACAGCTACTCCAGCACCGGCAGCAGGCGCAGCAGCGTCCGGTGTGCCAGTTCAGAGTGGTGATGCCAATACGGATTACAATGCGGCGATTGCGCTGGTGAAAGATGCCTCTCGCCAGGACGACGCGATTGCGGCATTTCAGAACTTCGTCAAAAAATACCCTGATTCAACCTATCAGCCGAATGCCAATTATTGGCTCGGACAGTTGAATTACAACAAGGGTAAAAAAGATGATGCGGCGTATTATTTTGCCTCGGTGGTGAAAAATTACCCGAAATCGCCGAAAGCGGCAGACGCGATGTTTAAAGTCGGCGTAATCATGCAGGACAAAGGTGATACTGCGAAAGCTAAAGCAGTTTATCAGCAGGTTGTCACTAAATACCCGGGCACTGAAGGCGCAAAACAGGCGCAAAAACGCTTGAGTGGGCTCTGATGCTTATGGCATGACCTGAAATTGAAGTATTTCTGGTCATCCCGCATGAATCATAAGCAGTTAAGCAAAGTTGTTCGAAATTTTAGTTGCGCTCAATTCTGAAACCAGTAATATATGCCGCCGTTGCCAAGGGATATCAAACATCCTGAAAGCCGCGAAAATAGTGGGTCGTTAGCTCAGTTGGTAGAGCAGTTGACTTTTAATCAATTGGTCGCAGGTTCGAATCCTGCACGACCCACCACTAAATAGTAAGTAAGCAGTATCCAGCGCAGTATTGGGTGATTAGCTCAGCTGGGAGAGCACCTCCCTTACAAGGAGGGGGTCGGCGGTTCGATCCCGTCATCACCCACCACTCGGGTCGTTAGCTCAGTTGGTAGAGCAGTTGACTTTTAATCAATTGGTCGCAGGTTCGAATCCTGCACGACCCACCAATTTAACATCTTACTCAGATGTTAAGCGTGAAGGATAACGTTGCTTTGCAACGGCCCGAAGGGCGAGACGGAGTCGAGTCATCCTGCACGACCCACCAATTTTACTATTGGTACCGAGTAAAAAGCAGTACCTCTTCGAAGCAACACCTTATGGGTCGTTAGCTCAGTTGGTAGAGCAGTTGACTTTTAATCAATTGGTCGCAGGTTCGAATCCTGCACGACCCACCATCTTATCAGTGGCGTCTTCGAAGAATATCCCGAAAGGGGTCGTTAGCTCAGTTGGTAGAGCAGTTGACTTTTAATCAATTGGTCGCAGGTTCGAATCCTGCACGACCCACCAATGTAGAAAGGCGCCCTAAAGGCGCCTTTTTGCTATGCGTCATTCGTCAGGATGAGAACCTGCTGCAGGTTCGAGCCGAACGAAGTGAGACCACGGAGCCGCTTGCGGCGACGACCCGAAGGGCGAGCGAAGCGAGTCATCCTGCACGACCCACCAATGTAGAAAGGCGCCCTAAAGGCGCCTTTTTGCTTTTCCGCGTTCCAGATAAATTCCTCACGACAATCCGGCTTAAATTCGCTATCTTGTTTAGTATATAAAACACCTGTCGCCGATAGACACGCTAAAGCGTGCGGTCTGGTGATGGTTTGGTTAAGCCAGTAAAACGAGAAGCCAAGATGAGCGTAATGTTTGATCCTGAAACCGCAATCTATCCTTTCCCGCCGAAGCCGGTGCCGTTGAGCCTGGACGAAAAGCAGTTCTATCGCGAAAAAATAAAGCGTCTGCTCAAAGAGAAAAATGCGGTGATGGTGGCGCACTATTACACTGACCCGGAAATTCAGCAGCTAGCGGAGGAAACCGGTGGCTGCATTTCTGACTCGTTGGAGATGGCGCGTTTCGGGGCCAGACATCCGGCTTCCACGTTGCTGGTCGCCGGGGTGCGTTTTATGGGTGAAACCGCCAAAATCTTAAGTCCGGAAAAAACCATTCTAATGCCCACGCTTCATGCGGAATGTTCACTTGATCTGGGCTGCCCGATTGATGAATTTACCCAATTCTGCGATGCCCATCCGGACAGAACTGTGGTGGTATATGCCAATACCTCTGCGGCGGTCAAGGCTCGGGCCGACTGGGTCGTCACTTCGAGCATTGCCGTTGAGCTGATTGAACATCTGGATAGCCTCGGTGAGAAAATCATTTGGGCACCTGACCGTCATTTGGGCCGCTATGTCCAGAAACAGACTGGTGCAGACGTTCTTTGCTGGCAGGCGGCGTGTATTGTGCACGACGAATTTAAAACCCAGGCCCTGGCGCGAATGAAGGCGTTGTACCCTCAGGCGGCTATCCTGGTGCATCCAGAATCACCGCAGTCGATTGTCGATATGGCCGACGCCGTAGGCTCGACTAGCCAGCTGATTGCTGCGGCAAAAACGCTGCCCAACGCGCAGCTGATCGTCGCTACCGATCGTGGGATTTTCTATAAAATGCAGCAGGCGGTGCCGGAAAAAGAGTTACTGGAAGCGCCAACCGCCGGAGAGGGGGCAACCTGCCGAAGCTGTGCCCATTGTCCGTGGATGGCGATGAACGGCCTTAAAGCCATTGCTGACGGCCTCGAACACGGTGGGGCGGAGCATGAAATCCATGTAGACGCTACGTTGCGTGAGGGCGCTCTGCTGCCGCTTAACCGCATGTTAGATTTTGCGGCTACACTTCGATCATAAGTACATTCATAAGACCGTTCTTAACCGAACGATTGATCTTCCAATGAAATTTGGCTGACAGGACAGAGATATGGATTTCTTGAGTACGCAAAACATTCTGGTGCACATTCCGATTGGGGCGGGCGGCTATGACCTGTCGTGGATTGAAGCGGTGGGGACAATAGCCGGGCTGCTGTGTATCTGGCTTGCCAGCCTCGAGAAGATCAGTAACTACGCGTTCGGACTGCTGAACGTGACGCTATTTGCCATCATTTTCTTCCAGATCCAACTGTATGCCAGCCTGTTGCTTCAGCTGTTTTTCTTTGCGGCAAATATCTATGGCTGGTACGCGTGGTCGCGACAGACCAGCCAGAATCAGGCAGAACTGCAAATTCGCTGGTTACCGTTGCCGAAGGCACTGGGATGGCTGGCCGCTTGTGTGGTCGCCATAGGTCTGATGACGGTGTTCATCAATCCAGTCTTCGCGTTCCTGACCCAGGTGGCGGTATCGGTCATGCAGACCCTGGGGCTGAACGTGGCGATGCCGGAACTCCAGCCTGATGCCTTCCCGTTCTGGGATTCCTGCATGATGGTGTTGTCGATTGTGGCGATGATCCTGATGACCCGCAAATACGTCGAAAACTGGCTGCTGTGGGTGATCATCAACGTGATTAGCGTGGTGATTTTTGCTCTGCAGGGGGTTTATGCCATGTCTCTGGAATATCTGCTGCTGACGTTTATCGCTTTGAACGGCAGCCGGATGTGGATGAACAGCGCACGTGAACGAGGCTCACGCGCGCTTTCTCATTAATGGTGATGATGATGAGCGTGTTCGGTCTGCGTCTCGTTAAGATGGCATTCCGGGCCGCTGCATGGCTGGTATTCCATCTGAATGGTGGCATGTGCAATTTGGTAATGATGTTCCAGATAGTGCTGAATTTTTCCCAACAGCCCGTCGTGATCGTGCGGCGGGATCACATGCACATGTAAGGTCATCACCGGTTTTTCGCCGACCAGCCAAATGTGGACATGATGCACATCGCGGACTTCCGGGATCTCGCGGCGCAAGCCACGTTTGAGTGCCGCGATATCCAGTGAGCTGGGCGCACCCTCCAGCAATTCGTTCACGCTCTCTTTCAGCAACGCCCACGCGCTGCGAAGCACCAGGCACGACACCAGCACTGACAGAATCGGGTCAATGGGCGTCCAGCCGGTGGTCAGGATCACGATAGCGGCGACGATAGCCCCCACCGAACCCAGCAAGTCTCCGAGCACATGTAGCGCGGCGGCTCTGACGTTCAGGTTCTTTTCTTCACTGCCGCGATGCAAAATCCAGAATGAGAGGATGTTCGCCAACAGGCCCGCCACGGCAATCACCATCATGGTTGCGCCTGCGACCGGCTGTGGATGGCGAAAACGCATAATCGCTTCCCAGACAATCAGCACCGTAATCAGCACCAGTGCAATTGCGTTAACAAACGCCGCGAGGGTGGTCAGTCGCAGCCAGCCAAACGTATGGCGGGAATTAGGCGGACGGCGGGCAAAGTGAACCGCCATCAACGCGAACAGCAGCGCCGCGGCATCGGTTAGCATATGCCCGGCATCCGCCAAGAGGGCCAGTGAACCCGAAATCAGACCGCCTACCACTTCCACCACCATAAATCCGGCGGTGATTAGGAAGGCCAGCAACAGCCGACGGGCGTTGCCGTCATTCGCCCCTTGTGGCGTGGAGTGGGAATGTGAATGCGCCATACACAAATCCTGTGATGTTTATAAGTTAGTGTATGACATCATTACAGATTTTTTGCGAATTCGCCTAAAAAATAAAGGAGAGCGAGGCTCTCCTTTGGCGGGAAGGGCAGAACGATTATTACTGAGTGGTACCGTCGGTTTTGGTATTTGCATCGTTGTTAATGCCGTCACCGGTTTCAACTTTCTTGTTGATATCCGGACACTTACCGTCTTTACACATTGAGTTTTTATGGATCTCATCCTTACTCATGTGCTGTGCATCGCTGCTTGAGCCATTCGGATGCATCATTGTGCCGCTCGATTGGGTATTGACGTTCCCGTTGTCTACGCCGTTAGGGGCCACGTTTTGTTTGGCATCCGGGGCAACTTGCCCCGCAGAGGCAGCGGCGTTAGCCTGCCCGTTATTATCCGACGCGCTGTCTGCAGCGAAAGCAGCCCCGCTCATCATCGAAAGGGTTGCGGTCAGGAAAAGCGTTGCCAGTGTCTTGTTTTTCATGGGGATGCTCCTGTTATGGTCGTTAGGTCGGATAACTTCTTCCAACAGTGCATTTCTGACTGTGCCAGCTGCACAGTGGCTAAAGATTCCGCAATACTGATTTATGTCAGTCTGGAATCTTGTTAATTAATCAAATCTCAGCATTTACACTTAAAAAGTGTAGCGCGTATCTCACTTCTCGCTACATTGTGGCGTTTTTTAGCGGTATTCCAGGAATTATCCGGCGCAAGTGTAAAAGCCCGTTTACACTTCCAGGCTGGCGAGATAGATTGAAGGCATTGCACTCATTTATATAAGTATGGCAACGCTGGAAAGATCATGAACTATCAGAACGACGATTTACGCATTAAAGAGATCAACGAGTTATTACCTCCCGTAGCGCTCCTTGAAAAATTTCCCGCCACTGAGAATGCCGCTAACACGGTGTCTCACGCACGTAAAGCGATCCACAAGATCCTTAAAGGCAACGACGATCGCCTGCTGGTGGTGATCGGCCCGTGCTCGATTCACGATCCGGTAGCCGCGAAAGAATACGCTGGCCGTTTGCTGACCCTGCGTGATGAGCTGAAAGGCGAGCTGGAAATCGTGATGCGTGTCTACTTTGAAAAACCACGCACCACCGTGGGCTGGAAAGGGCTGATTAACGATCCGCACATGGATAACAGCTTCCAGATCAACGACGGGCTGCGCATTGCTCGTAAGCTGCTGCTGGAAATCAACGACAGCGGTCTGCCTGCCGCGGGTGAATTCCTCGATATGATCACCCCGCAGTATATGGCGGACCTGATGAGCTGGGGCGCCATAGGCGCGCGTACCACCGAATCGCAGGTTCACCGCGAGCTGGCTTCCGGTCTGTCTTGCCCGGTCGGCTTCAAAAACGGCACCGATGGCACCATCAAAGTGGCGATAGATGCTATTAACGCTGCTGGCGCGCCGCACTGTTTCCTGTCAGTGACCAAATGGGGCCACTCGGCGATTGTGAACACCAGCGGAAACGGCGATTGCCATATTATTCTGCGTGGTGGCAAAGAGCCAAACTACAGTGCGCATCACGTGGCAATGGTGAAAGAAGGGCTGCAAAAAGCGGGCCTGCCATCTCAGGTGATGATCGACTTCAGCCATGCGAACTCCAGCAAGCAATTCAAAAAGCAAATGGACGTCGCGACGGATGTGGCCGGGCAGATTGCCTCTGGCGAGAAAGCGATTGTCGGGGTGATGATTGAAAGCCATCTGGTTGAAGGCAATCAGAATCTGGAAAGCGGTGAGCCGCTGACTTATGGCAAGAGCATCACCGATGCCTGCATCGGCTGGGACGATACTGACGCAGTATTACGCCAGCTGGCGGCAGCGGTTAAAGCACGTCGCGGCTAAGCGGCACAGCAGACAATAAAAAAGCGTGGATTGCTCCACGCTTTTTTTACGTCTGGCGAAAAATTACTTCGCTTTACCCTGGTTCGCTACGGCTGCGGCTTTCGCTGCGATTTCGTCCGCGTTGCCCAGATAGTAGTGTTTGACAGGTTTGAAGTTTTCGTCAAATTCATACACCAGCGGTACGCCGGTTGGGATGTTCAGTTCGAGAATTTCGTCTTCACCCATGTTGTCCAGGTATTTCACCAGCGCACGCAGGGAGTTGCCGTGAGCGGCGATAATTACGCGCTCGCCGCTTTTCAGGCGCGGAAGAATGGTTTCGTTCCAGTATGGCACCACGCGGTCGATAGTCAGCGCCAGGCTTTCGGTGACCGGCAGCTCTTTATCGGTCAGTTTCGCGTAACGCGGGTCGTGACCCGGGTAGCGCTCGTCATCTTTGGTCAGCTCTGGCGGCGTGATAGCAAAGCCGCGACGCCACTGTTTAACCTGCTCGTCACCGTATTTTTCAGCGGTTTCGGCTTTGTTCAGACCCTGCAACGCGCCGTAGTGGCGTTCGTTCAGCTTCCAGGATTTCTCAACCGGCAGCCAGGCCTGATCCAGTTCATCCAGCACGTTCCACAGAGTGTGGATGGCGCGTTTCAGCACAGAGGTGTAAGCAAAATCAAAGCTGAAGCCTTCATCTTTCAGCAGTTTACCTGCAGCTTTTGCTTCGCCAACGCCTTTCTCAGACAAATCAACGTCATACCAACCGGTGAAGCGGTTTTCATTATTCCACTGGCTTTCGCCGTGGCGAACAAGCACAAGCTTAGTTACAGCCATACCGTTACTCCTGAACTAGATTGAATGATAACAATTCTCATTATATTGCCGCCTTATAACCAACGGCAACGCTTATCCTTAACCATAGCGAAAATAGCGGCGTAGTGTAAGCGGCTTGTGAATCAGCAGTTGTATATTTGTCGGTAAGTGGCGGGACTTTCGGCAATTTGGCGAAAAAAAGCCCTCCGAAAGGAGGGCAGGGATTACAACGAGGTAAACTGGTATTCGGTAACGCTGAGGTACTCTTCACCCGGCAATAACACGCAGTCAGGCTGTGGCCATTCCGGATGGTTAGGGCTGTCCGGCAGGAATTCGCTTTCGAGCGCCAGGCCCTGCCAGTCGGCATAGGGTTCGGTTTCCCGGGACGGCGTACCACCCAGATAGTTGCCGGAATAGAATTGTAGCGCAGGCGCGGTAGTGAAGACCTTCAGCTGCAATTTGTCATCCGCCGACCACAGCACTGCCGCCGGATGGGAGACGTCGCCCTCGGTCGAGAGTAAAAAGGCGTGATCGTAACCCTTTACCTGGCGCTGATCGTCATCGCTTAAAAAGGCGCTGGCGATGGCCTTCGGCTGGCGGAAATCGAAACTGGTTTGCGCAACCTCTTTCAGTCCGCTGCGCGGAATGCCCATCTCATCGACCGGGAGATATGCCTCAGCCGCGATTTGCAGCTTGTGCTGGCGCACGTCACTTTGGCCGCCATCGAGGTTGAAATAGACGTGATTTGTCAGGTTCACCGGGCAGGCTTTATCGACGGTGGCACGGTATTCAATGGCGATGCGGTTATCGTCGGTCAGACGATAATGCGCCGTGGCGCTAAGATTGCCGGGGAAGCCCTGATCGCCATCGGCCGATTCGAGCGCAAACAGCACCGATTCGTCATTCTGATTCACCACCCGCCAGCGACGCTTATCAAATCCATCCGGGCCGCCATGCAGCTGATTTGGCCCCTGGTTCGGGGTCAATTCATAGGTCGTGCCCCCGAGGGTAAAGCGGCTGTCGGCGATACGGTTCGCATAACGCCCTACGGAGGCACCAAGATAGGCCGCCTGAGACGGATAGTGTTCCGGGCTGGCGCAGCCAAGCAGCGCTTCACGGACGGTGCCGTCCTGCATCGGAACGCGGGCTGACAGCAGCGTCGCGCCCCAGTCCATCAGTGTGACCACCATCCCGGCACCGTTGCGCAGGGTCAGCAGGCGGAAGGGCAGCCCGTCAGGGGCCAGAGTTGGAATTTCTTTTAGCACTGGCCCGCTCCTTGTGATGCTTTGCACACGTAGAAGGTTTCCTTGATGCCGGTTTTGGCGTGATATTGCGCCGCCACGGCCTCTTGCACCGCAGGCACCAGTTCTTCCGGGACCAGCGCCACGATACAACCGCCGAAACCGCCACCGGTCATGCGCACCCCGCCTTTATCGCCGATGGTCGCTTTGACAATCTCAACCAGGGTATCAATTTGCGGCACGGTGATTTCGAAATCGTCACGCATTGAGGCATGAGACTCCGCCATCAGTTCGCCCATGCGCTTCAGGTCGCCTTTCTCCAGCGCGGAAGCGGCTTCCACGGTTCGCGCGTTCTCCGTCAGTACGTGACGCACGCGTTTGGCGACGACCGGATCCAGCTCATGCGCAACGGCGTTGAATTTTTCCAGAGACACGTCGCGCAGGGCAGGCTGTTGGAAGAAACGAGCGCCAGTTTCACACTGTTCGCGGCGGGTGTTGTACTCGCTGCCGACCAGCGTGCGCTTAAAGTTGCTGTTGATGATAATCACCGCCGCGCCTTTCGGCATCGACACCGCTTTGGTGCCGAGCGTGCGGCAGTCGAGCAGCAGCGCGTGGTCTTTCTTACCCAGCGCTGAAATCAGCTGATCCATGATGCCGCAATTGCAGCCGACAAACTGGTTCTCCGCTTCCTGACCGTTGAGGGCGATTTGCGCCCCGTCGAGCGGCAGGTGATAAAGCTGCTGGAACACGGTTCCGACCGCCACTTCCAGTGAGGCAGAAGAACTCAGACCCGCGCCCTGCGGCACGTCGCCGCTAATAACCATATCGACGCCCGCAAAATTAGGGTTACGTTTTTGCAGATGCTTGACCACGCCGCGCACGTAATTGGACCATTGCTGCGTGTCGTGGCTGACAATCGGCGCATCGAGAGAAAATTCATCGGTCTGGTTATCATAATCGGCGGCGATCACCCGCACGGTGCGGTCCTGGCGAGGGGCACAGCTAATCACCGTCTGGTAATCAATGGCGCATGGCAGCACAAAGCCGTCGTTGTAATCGGTGTGTTCGCCAATCAGGTTCACGCGGCCCGGGGCCTGGATCGTGTGGTTGGCAGGGTAGCCAAATTTCTCAGCAAATAGGGACAGGGTTTTCTCTTTCAGACTCATTATTTTTAGACTCCTGATTCGCGATAGTGGACGTCACTGACGGCGCGCAGGCGTTCAGCGGCTTGCTCTGCCGTCAGGTCGCGCTGGGTTTCTGCCAGCATTTCGTAACCGACCATAAATTTACGTACGCTCGCCGAGCGCAGCAGAGGTGGGTAGAAATGGGCATGGAGCTGCCAGTGTGAATTCTCTTCGCCATTGAACGGCGCACCGTGCCAGCCCATTGAGTACGGGAAGGAGCACTGGAACAGGTTGTCGTAACGGCTGGTCAGTTTTTTCAACGCCAGCGCCAGGTCGGCGCGCTGGGCATCGGTTAAATCGGTAATACGCATCACGTGGGCTTTCGGCAGCAGCAGGGTTTCAAACGGCCAGGCTGCCCAGTAAGGAACTACTGCCAGCCAGTGTTCGGTTTCCACCACCGTGCGGCTGCCGTCGGCGAGTTCACGTTGCACGTAGTCCACCAGCATCGGTGAACCCTGCTCGGTGAAATACGTTTTTTGCAGACGGTCTTCGCGTTCGGCTTCGTTCGGTAAAAAGCTGTTGGCCCAGACCTGGCCGTGCGGATGGGGGTTGGAGCAGCCCATTGCCGCGCCTTTGTTCTCGAAAACCTGAACCCATGGATAGCGTTGACCTAAATCAGCGGTTTGCTGCTGCCAGGTTTGTACCACTTCTTCGAGTGCGTTGACGCTCAGCTCAGGCAGCGTTTTGCTGTGATCCGGCGAGAAGCAGATAACCCGGCTGGTGCCGCGCGCGCTTTCGCAGCGCATCAGCGGATCGTCGGTTTGCGGGGCATCTGGCGTATCGGTCATCAGTGCGGCAAAGTCGTTGGTGAACACGTAGGTACCGCTGTACTGCGGATTTTTGTCGCCGGTGACGCGGGTGTTGCCCGGACACAGGAAACAATCAGGATCGTGCGTCGGCAGCGTTTGTTTGGCTGGCGTTTCCTGCGCCCCCTGCCAGGGGCGCTTGGCGCGATGCGGCGAGACCAGGATCCACTGCCCGGTCAACGGATTAAAGCGGCGATGTGGGTGATCGACGGGGTTAAATTGAGTCATGACAAATCCTTAGTCGGGATAACCCTGCGGATGGCGTGACTGCCAGTGCCAGGTGTCCTGCGCCATTTCGTCAAGAGTACGGGTGACGCGCCAGTTAAGTTCGCGGTCGGCTTTGCTCGCATCAGCCCAGTAGGCCGGGAGGTCGCCGTCGCGGCGTGGCGCAAAGTGATGAGTAACGGGTTTGCCGCAGGCTTTGCTGAAGGCATTAACCACGTCCAGCACGCTGCTGCCGACTCCGGCACCGAGGTTGTAAATGTGAACGCCTGGTTTTTCAGCCAGTTTTTCCATCGCCGCAACGTGGCCATCGGCGAGGTCCATTACGTGAATGTAATCGCGCACGCCGGTGCCGTCTTCGGTCGGGTAATCGTTGCCAAAGATGGCCAGCGATTCACGGCGGCCTACCGCCACCTGCGCAATGTACGGCATCAGGTTATTAGGAATGCCCTGCGGGTCTTCACCCATATCACCTGACGGATGCGCCCCTACCGGGTTGAAATAGCGCAGCAGTGCAATGCTCCACTCTGGCTGGGCTTTTTGCAGATCGGTCAGGATTTGCTCGACCATCAGCTTACTCTTGCCGTACGGGCTTTGCGGCGTGCCGGTGGGGAAGCTTTCGGCATAAGGGATTTTGGGCTGATCGCCGTAAACGGTAGCGGAAGAGCTGAAGATAAAGTTTTTGACGTTAGCGGCGCGCATGGCGGCAATCAGACGCAGGGTGCCGTTTACGTTGTTATCGTAGTATTCCAGCGGCTTGGCGACGGATTCACCGACGGCTTTCAGGCCCGCGAAGTGGATCACGGTATCAATCGCGTGATCGTGGAGTACTTCGGTCATCAGCGCTTCGTTGCGAATATCGCCTTCAACGAAAGTCGGCTGTTTCCCGCCCAGACGTTCAATCACCGGTAACACGCTGCGCTTACTGTTACAGAGATTATCCAGAATGATGACGTCGTGGCCTTGTTTCAGTAACTGTACACAAGTATGGCTGCCAATGTAACCGCTACCACCTGTAACCAGAACTCTCATTTTTCGCTCCATTAGGCTTATGGTATGTAATAAGACTAGCATAACAGAGATGCAAAAAGTGTGACATGGAATAGATTAGTGGAATCGTTTACACGGTGCGTTTTGTTCCTGAAACATGAAGATTTTGCATTATAAATCAAAGCGACTGCGAAGGGGTGTTGCTCTTTATCTGAAAAGCGGGAGCCGGAACTCCCGCGAGGTGAACTTACCGTTCCCCTATCGCATAGCCGTAGCCGTTTTCTTTGGCCACAAACTCTAAGCGATGGGTGATGCAGTCCGGAGCATCTTCGGCGTGATGCGACACGAACAACAGCTGGGTGTTGCCTTCGCTAATCAGAACATCAATAAAGCGGCGCACCAGTTGGCGATTGAGCGGATCAAGTCCCTGCAATGGTTCATCCAGAATAAGCAGGGTCGGGTGTTTCACCAGGGCGCGAACAATCAGCGCCAGCCGCTGCTGTCCCCAGGACAAACTATGGAAAGGTGCATCGGCGGTACGACTGTCTATCCCCAGAATATCCAGCCAGCCCTGCGCCAGCTTATGCTGTTTGTCAGAAACCGCCTGATAAATACCAATCGAGTCAAAAAAGCCGGAGAGGATCACATTACGCACGTTGGTGCTAACGCGGTAATCGAGATGCAGGCTGCTGCTGACATAGCCGATGTGCTTTTTAATATCCCAGATGGTTTCTCCGCTGCCGCGACGTCGACCAAATAGCGTCAAATCATTACTGTACCCCTGCGGATGGTCGCCGGTCACCAGGCTTAACAGCGTCGATTTTCCTGCGCCGTTGGGCCCGATAATTTGCCAGTGTTCGCCGGGGTTTACCGTCCAGCTCAGCGCGTTAATGATCGGTTTGTCGTTATAGGAAACATGGCCGTTATTGAGCACAATGCGCGGCTGATCGTCCGATAGCGTAAGACGGGCAGGAGGGGCGTCCGGCTCGGGCAGGGCAATACCTGACAGCTTTTCGCTGTGCGCCAGTTGGGCAATCAACGCCTGTTCGAGCAGGGCTTTTTTCGCGCCAGTTTCCAGTAACGTGCAGTCAGCCAGCACGCCAGCAAACTGGACATAATCAGGGATTTCATCAAAGCGGTTCAACACCAGCACCAGCGTCAGGCCGTCCTGATGCAGGGTGTCGAGCAGGTCGGCTAAGGCTTTGCGCGACGCCACGTCCAGCCCGTCGAAGGGTTCATCGAGGATAAGCAGGTCTGGGGTATTCATCAGTGCCTGGCACAGCAGCGTTTTGCGGGTTTCACCCGTGGACAGATATTTGAAGCGACGATCGAGCAGGTGATGGATGCCAAAACGGTTCGCCAGCGCTTCACAGCGTGCGGCGTCCTTCACATCATCCTGGATAATTTCGGCGGTGGTGCGGCCGGTGTCTTCTTCGCCAGGGCTCAGCAAATCGGTATTGTTGCGCTGCCACTCGTCGCTGACCAGCTTCTGTAATTGCTCAAACGAGAGGCGGGTCGGGCGTGTGAACTGGCTTTCACGCGTCCCGGTAAGCAGCGTCAGTTCGCCGGCGAGGGCGCGGGCCAACGCCGATTTACCGCTGCCGTTGCTGCCGACAAAGGCCCAGGACTCGCCGGAGCGAACGGTTAACTCGGCAATAGAGAGTGTTTTTGTATCGCTAAGACGAAACGTACCTTGCGAAATTTGCAATGATGACATGATGTATCCCGGTTTTTGCAGCGAAGTCATTCAGGGATACGTTTTCTGACCGCGAAAGTCAAGCCATCAGCACAGGGTGGCGAGGATAGCCCGGTCGGCATTAAACCAGGCGATAGCAGGTTCGCCCGCCTGTAATTCTGCGGCCTCTTCCAGCGGAACGGTAGCGCACAGCACCTGACCGTCCGGCAGCGTCATTAATACTTCGCACTGTGCTGCGCCGCGTTCAATATGGCTTATTGTGCCAGGCAGCTGATTGTCGGCCGCGGCGGCAACCTTCGCATCGCGAGTGATCCCCACCCACGGCGCTTTCAGCAGGACTAAGACCTCTTTGCCTTCTTCCAGCCCCAGCCGTTCACCGCTGTGGGCGGTGATCGCCACTTTCAGGCGCGTCTCACCGTCGGCCAACAGGACGTCGACGTGTTCCTGCACCTGCTGGTGGTCGCGGCGGGTGAGGGTGCCAAACCACTGGTTGCGGGCGCTGGTTTGCAGCGAGAAGCGTGAGATTGCTGCCAGCAGGCTGTCGAGCGGCAGGGCATCGTCATGGCTAAGCACGTCAAAGGCTTTTTGCTGTATTTGTGCCAGCAGGTCATACAGCTGAATCAAACGCTGACCGTAGCGGGTGAGCACCGCGCCGCCACCGCCTTTGCCGCCAGTCGCTCTGTCAACCAGCGGCTGTTCGCTGAGCTGATTCATTTCATTGATCGCATCCCAGGCGCTCTTATAGCTAATCCCGGCATTCTTCGCGCCCTGGCTTATCGAGCCGGTCACCGCAATTTGCTTAAGCAGCGCAATGCGACGCGGATCGGCAAAAAGGCGCTGCTGGAGCTTGAGAGTAAGTAGAATTTCGGCCTGCATATCCATGTCCTGCTCAGAAGAAAAGGGCTCAGTCAACGCTATTATTACACAGCGCATCGCACAAAAGGGGCGTGAATTTCCTGATGAAGCAGTTACAATAAAGGAATCACAGTGTCTGGAGTTGACCATGTTAGAGTTATTGAAAAGTCTGGTATTTGCCGTGATCATGGTTCCCGTGGTGATGGCAATCATCCTGGGGCTGATTTACGGTCTGGGTGAAGTGTTTAACGTTCTGTCGAACGTGGGCCATAAAGACAACGGCCAGCAGTCCAAACAACATCATTGATTTCAAGACGCCCGGCACCGCCGGGCGTTTTTTTATCCCTTACCTGTATTCTCTTCGTTTAAGTTCCTTTTCTTTCTGCCGATAGTATCCCTGAATCCCCCTAATTTGCGCTGGGAAAACCCTACCGTTATCGTTATATTGTAAAATACATAACGATATTCACAGGAGTTACAGATGGAACGATCATGGTTACGCCTTTTCGCTGGCGCAACGTTATACCTTGCGGTTGTGGGGCATGCGGCGGCGGACGCAGGCAAAATTACCGTGTTTGCAGCCGCTTCGCTGACCAACGCGATGCAGGACATTGCCAAAGAGTATAAAAAAGAGAACAACGTCGAGGTGGTCTCTTCTTTTGCCTCTTCCTCAACCCTGGCGCGTCAGATTGAAGCGGGTGCCCCAGCCGATCTGTTCATTTCTGCGGATCAGAAATGGATGGATTACGCGGTTGAGAAAAAAGCTATCGATAACGCAAGCCGTGAAACGCTGCTCGGCAACAGCCTGGTTGTTATTGCATCGAAAGCCAGCGAGCAGGGCGCAGTCACCCTTGACGCCAAAACCAACTGGTCCAGCCTGCTGAAGGGCGGTCGTCTGGCGGTGGGCGATCCGGATCACGTTCCGGCGGGCATCTATGCCAAAGAAGCGTTACAGAAATTGGGCGCATGGGATACCCTGTCACCGAAACTGGCTCCGGCGGAAGACGTCCGTGGCGCTCTGGCGCTGGTGGAACGTAACGAAGCGCCGCTGGGCATCGTTTACGGTTCTGATGCAGTGGCCAGTAAAGGTGTCAAAGTGGTGGGTACATTCCCTGAAGATTCTCATAAAAAAGTGGAATACCCGATGGCTATCACCGACGGACACAACAACGCCACGGTCAAAGCCTTCTACGATTATCTGAAAGGCCCACAGGCCTCAGCCATCTTTAAACAGTACGGATTTACAACGCACCAATGATATTGACCGATCCCGAATGGCAGGCGGTATTGCTGAGCCTAAAAGTGTCATCCCTGGCCGTGGTGTTCAGCTTGCCGTTTGGGATTTTCTTTGCCTGGCTGCTGGTGCGGCGTAATTTCCCTGGCAAAGCGCTCCTCGACAGTGTCATCCATCTTCCCCTGGTGTTGCCCCCGGTGGTGGTCGGCTATTTATTGCTGATTGCGATGGGGAGGCGCGGGTTTATCGGTGCCTGGCTATACGACTGGTTCGGCCTGACCTTTGCCTTTAGCTGGCGCGGGGCGGTGCTGGCTGCGGCAGTCATGTCCTTCCCGTTGATGGTGCGCGCCATACGCCTGGCGCTGGAAGGCGTTGATATCAAACTCGAACAGGCGGCCCGCACCCTTGGGGCCGGGCGCTGGCGGGTGTTTGCGACTATCACGCTGCCGCTGATGCTGCCGGGAATTATTGTCGGCACCGTGCTGGCCTTTGCCCGATCGCTGGGCGAATTTGGCGCGACGATCACTTTTGTGTCAAACATCCCAGGCGAAACGCGAACCCTCCCCTCGGCGATGTATACCCTGATTCAGACGCCGGGCGGGGAAGGTGCTGCCGCGCGTCTGTGCGTAATTTCCATTGTGCTGGCGCTGGTTTCTCTGCTGATCTCTGAATGGCTGGCGCGCCTCAGCCGTGAGCGGATGGGGAAATAATCATGCTGGAACTCAATTTCACACAGACACTCGGCAACCACTGCCTGACCATTAACGAATCGCTCCCCGCTACCGGTATAACCGCCGTATTTGGCGTTTCGGGGGCGGGTAAAACATCGCTGATCAACGCCATCAGCGGCCTGACCCGACCGCAGCAGGGACGCATCGTGCTCAACGGGCGGGTGCTCAACGATGTCGAGAAAAAGATTTGCATGTCGCCGGAAAAGCGGCGGGTTGGTTACGTCTTTCAGGATGCGCGCCTGTTCCCGCACTACAAAGTGCGCGGCAATCTGCGCTACGGCATGGCAAAAAGCATGGCCGGGCAGTTCGATAAACTGGTGGCCCTGCTTGGGATAGAAACGCTGCTCGACCGCCTGCCTGGCGGACTTTCCGGCGGCGAAAAACAGCGCGTGGCGATTGGTCGGGCGCTGCTCACCGCCCCGGAACTGTTGTTGCTCGATGAACCGCTGGCCTCGCTTGATATTCCACGTAAACGTGAGCTGTTGCCCTACCTGCAACGTCTGGCTCGCGAAATCAACATTCCGATGCTCTACGTCAGCCATTCCCTCGATGAAATTCTGCATCTGGCCGATAAGGTGCTGGTCCTGGAGGAGGGTAACGTTAAAGCGTTTGGCAATCTGGAAGACGTCTGGGGCAGCAGCGTGATGCATCCGTGGCTGCCGCAGGATCAACAAAGCAGCATTCTGAAAGTCACGGTGCTGGAGCATCATCCACATTACGCGATGACCGCGCTGGCGCTGGGCGACCAGCATCTGTGGGTCAACAAACTTGAGCGCCCGGTACAGTCGGCGGTGCGGGTGCGCATTCAGGCGTCCGATGTGTCGCTGGTGCTCCAGCCGCCGGTGCACACCAGTATCCGGAACGTGCTGCGAGCCAAAGTGGCCAATTGCTACGACAATAACGGCCAGGTGGAAGTCGAGCTTGAAGTCGGGGGGCGCACGCTGTGGGCGCGCATCAGCCCGTGGGCCCGCGATGACCTGGCGGTGAAGCCAGGCCAGTGGCTGTATGCGCAGATTAAAAGCGTGTCGATAACCGCCTGATTACAGCAGGCGGGTGTAGATAAACTCGGCGATGCTGTGGGTGGTGTTATCACCGATAACGACGTTGGCGCGGGCTTTGACCGCGTCATCGGCATTGCCCATCGCCACGCCGGTGCCTGCGGCTTCCAGCATACTGATGTCATTAAAGTTATCGCCAAAAGCAATCACATCCTGCATCGATAATCCCTGCGATTCGACCCAGCGTGCCAGACGATAGCCCTTGCTGTTGCCCTTGCGCGCAATATCCACCTGATCGTGCCACGACCATTCGCACTCCAGATCCAGCGTTTTCGCCGCATGGTTGGCAAAATTGTTCAGCTTGTGTGTGTCCTGGTCCGTCAGCGCGAACTTCCACACCGACTTCACTTCCTGTGCGGCTTGAGTCAGCGACGCGACCTGAGTGAACGACGGACGTTGTGCTTCCGGCAACTGCTGTGCCCAGTTCAGGGTACGCGTCACGTGCCCGGTGGCTTGCTCATACATCATGGTGTCATCGACGTACATCAGGCCATGAATGTCATGTTCGGCCAGCAAACCGACCAGCGCGCGTGCTTTTTCGACCGGCATCGGATCGGCTTCGACAACCTTTTTTGCCTGATAATCATACAAATAGGTGCCATTACAGCAAATTGCAGGTGTATCCAGTGCCAGTGCCTGATAAAAAGGATGGATAGCAACGTGATGTCGGCCCGTGACGATGAGGATTTTGTAACCTGCTTGTCTGGCGCGAGCCAGCGCCTCGAGGGATTCGGGAAGAATGGTTTTCGTGGGCGTCAGCAGGGTACCGTCTAAATCGAGAGCTATCACGCGTGATGTCATGTTGCAGTCCAGGGTTAATGTTGAAAAATGTGCAGCTCACGATGGTACACCGCAGCGCGCGCAGGGCAAATTTTTCAGCACTCACTATTATGTATAATTTGCTTCCACGTGCAGTATGGAAAGGAGTTTTCATGAAACAAACCGTATATACCGCCAGCCCGGAAAGTCAGCAGATCCACGTCTGGAGCCTGCATCACGACGGTAAGCTGACGTTGGTGCAGGTGGTCGACGTGCCGGGCCAGGTTCAGCCGATGGTGATAAGCCCGGACAAGCGTTATCTCTACGTTGGCGTGCGCCCGGAGTTTCGCGTCCTGGCATACCGTATTGCCCCGGATGACGGTGCGCTGACCTACGCGGCGGAATCCGCACTGCCGGGCAGCCCGACCCATATTTCCACTGACCATCACGGCCAGTTCCTGTTCAGCGGTTCTTACAACCAGGCCTGCGTCAGCGTGACGCGTCTGGAAGACGGCCTCCCGGTCGGTGTGGTTGACGTGGTGGAAGGCCTTGAAGGCTGCCACTCCGCAAACATCACCCCGGACAACCGTACCCTGTGGGTTCCGGCCCTGAAGCAGGACCGCATCTGCCTGTTTACGCTGAGCGACGACGGTAAATTGGTTGCGCAGACCCCGGCGGAAGTGACCACCGTGGAAGGCGCGGGTCCGCGTCACCTGGTGTTCCACCCGAATCAGCAGTACGCCTACTGCGTCAACGAGCTGAACAGCTCTGTCGACGTCTGGGAACTGAACGATCCCCACGGTGAAATTGAATGTGTGCAGACCCTGGACATGATGCCGCCGGACTTCACCGGCACGCGCTGGGCGGCGGATATTCACATCACCCCGGATGGCCGCCATCTTTATGCCTGTGACCGTACCTCCAGCACCCTGACGGTGTTCACGGTATCTGAAGACGGCAGCGTGCTCGAGGTTCAGGGCTTCCAGCCAACCGAAACCCAGCCGCGCGGCTTTAATGTCGATCACAGCGGTAAGTTCGTGATTGCTGCCGGTCAGAAATCCCATCACATTGCGGTGTATGAGATTCAGGGTGAGCAGGGGCTGTTGCAAGAGAAAGGCCGTTATGCGGTCGGCCAGGGCCCGATGTGGGTGGTGGTCAACGCGCACTAAGCCATGCGCTGAAATAAAAAACACCGCTTTGCATCAGTTTTTTCTGCCTGGCTACTGAAGAAGGCCGTAACGGATTACGTTACGGCCTTTATTATTCCGATGAAGCCAACCTCGTAACCGCAAGTTTATTACGCGCTCGGTTTTATAACAGATAACCCTATCTGTATTTCATCATGAATATTTTATTTTCTTCGTGATTAATGTGGTGTTTATTTATTTTTGTGGTGAATGAATTTGGCAGTGATGCTGATTTGGTGCAGTGAAAGGGTGTTTTAATTGTTTGGGTGCGGGAGTATTCTTTTTTATAAAATCGGAAGTTATATGAAAAGGATATTTGTCTATGGCAGGACAATCAGGAACGATTCAACAGCAGAATACGTTAAACCGTTATTTATTATTTTTCCCCCAAAATAAAGCGATTACCCTTGATGTGCATTCCTTCACAGGCGAAGAGGCGTTAAGTCAGCCTTACCGCTACACCATCCGATTCACCACTCCGGAACAAAACCTCCCGATGAATGCCGTGCTTAACCAGACGGCTGAATTTCTTCTCCGTGCCCCAAACCCAAAGGCGACCTGGCACGGGCAATCCCCCTGGCTGCCGGTACGACACATCAACGGCGTGATCACCTCGTTTTCCCGCATCAAATCCTCCGCCGATGAGGCACTCTATGAGTGCGTCCTGGAGCATGAACTGGCGTTGCTGGACCGTAACTATCGCTCTGCCGTTTACATGGATATGTCGGTTCCTGAGCTCGTCACGAAGCTGATGAAAGACAGCGGGTATTTTGACGGCTATAACATCGATTTCGATAAATTGAGTCACGGCTATCCACGGCGGGAAATGATTGTTCAATGGAAGGAAACTGACCTGACCTTTATCCGCCGATTGCTGGCTGAAGTCGGGATTTGGTTCCGCTTTGAAAATCATGACCAAGTTCCGACGGAAACCGTGGTTATCTTTGGTGATTCAGTCGGGGGTTATATTTTCAGTGACAAGACGCTGCCCTACGTTCGCCATTCCGGCCTGACCGGTCACGACGAGTACATTACTGACCTGGAAGAGCAGCACACATTAATCCCCAAAAATGTGCTGGTGCGGAGTTATAACTACCGTGACCCGCACTCGCCGCAAACCGATAAAACCATTGAAACGCATGCTATCCCCGAGGGCGTGACCACCGGGAGGGAATACCACTATGCCGATCATTTTCTGGAATCCGGGGATGTGGCCGGAGATGAAGGAGAAACGGCCACGTTTTACGCCCGGGTGCGTTATGAACGGCTGCTTAATGGTCAGAGTATTCTGAGGGCGACAACCAGCGATCCGGCGCTGCAGCCCGGCATGATGTTTACGCCAACTGGACCTATTCCAGACAGTTTTAGATCAGGCTATTTGATTTCGTCGATGACGATCGGCGGGAGTCGGGCTGAGCACTATCGTGCGACTCTGGGCGGCATTCCGTATCTCAATGGCTACAGTTTTCGACCGGCACTGCTGACACGTCCGATGATTGCCGGATCGGTGCCTGCAAGGGTGGCCTCCATCGGGGGGGATAAAACGTACGCCGGGGTGGATGCGCAGGGCCGCTACCGCGTGAAGTTTGATTTTGACCTGGATGAACAGCGGGCGGGCTTTGAAAGCGCACTGGTACGTCTGGGCAGGCCGTATGCAGGCGACACCTACGGTTTTCACTTTCCGCTGCTGGATAAGACCGAAGTCGCGGTGATGTTTGAGAATGGCGACCCGGACAGGCCGTATATCGCCCAGGTGATGCATGACGGTGCCCGCCCCGATCTGGTCACAAACCGCAACAATACCCGCAACGTCATCCGCACCGCCGGTCTGAACAAAATCCGCCTGGAGGACAGGCGCGGCAAGGAACACGTCAAGATTTCCACCGAATACGAAAAGAGCCAGCTCAGCGTGGGCCACCTGGTCGATGCCGAGGGCAAACCACGCGGAGAAGGGGTTGAAGCGCGAACCGATAACCGGATGACGCTGCGTGCCGCGAAAGGGATGCTGATCACCACCGAAGCCCAGCCACGAGCCCAGGGGCAGCAGCTGGATATGGCCGAGGCCGTGGCGCAGCTGGAAAAAGCGCTGTCACTGGCGAAAACGTTGCAACAAAGCGCCCTGACGGCGGGGGCCGACACTGTGGAAACCGATCGGCAAAACACCTTAAAGCAGACGCTGAACAAGCTGACCGGCGCGGGCATTCTGACGTATGCCGGTGAGGGGCTGGCTCAAGTGACGCCGCAAACCCTGCAGCTATCGGCCGGAAAAGATTTGATCGCCACCGCGGGAAATAACGCCACGGTGAACGTCGTTAAAAAACTCTCGATGGCCGTGGGCGATAAACTCACGCTGTTCGTCCGCAAGCTCGGTATCCAGCTGATTGCCGGCGCCGGGGATATCAATACCCAAGCCCAGCGCGGGGCCATGCACATGCTGTCACAGCAGGATTTCACGCTGACCAGCACCGCGGGAAAAATGAACGGTAGCGCCAAGCAGGGCATGCAGTTTACCTGCGGGGGCGGTGGGATACGTATCAGCCCAAACGGGCTGGTGACGATCTTCTCGCCGACGGGTATTGAGCTGAAAGGCCCGAGCCTGAAATACGACGGGCCGGAAAGCGCCCAGGTCCAGACGCCATCGTTTAACAAAGGGGCGTTTAAACAGCGTTACCAACTGCACTCTCCTGATGACGACCAGCAAATCCTCGCCAACAAAAAATTCAGAATGACCAGCTCATCCGGGCAAGTGACAGAGGGGGTGACCGACAGTGACGGCTATACACCGCTCATCGATGCGGACGATCTCGATACGCTAAAAATGGAATTGATGGAATGACGGACACGACGAAAAAAAGCCCGTATGCCCCACGCGTAATTTCAGAGGGCGATATCCCGGTTCATAAAGATCTGGGGGAAGTGGCCCAGACGTGCCGGGTGGCCGTCCCGCGCCCAATGCCCTGTATTGTTATCCTGGTTCACGGGGTCAACGACGTGGGTGAGGCGTATCAGAATCAGGAGCGGGGGATCATTGCCGGGCTGAGTAAGCGCCTGGCCCGGACGGATTTGTACGCGCACGGCTGGCGCGATTTCATCATGATGCACAACGAAGAGGCCCAGAAGAAAATCAAAGAGCCGGGCCGTTCGCCGGTGATCCCGTTCTACTGGGGGTATAAGCCGGTCACGCATGCCGACTACAAGGCTGACCAGCAACGTTACAAGGCCGAAATCAGTAAGCTGTCATCGCAGGCCCGTCTGCCCTATGACGCGTATCAGGAAGACGATAAGGAAAAGAAAGCCAAACTGGGGAACGATGGCAAGGGGCCGTTTAAGTTTCAGAATGACAACTTTAAAAACGGCCTTGATGTGAATTTTGCCAAAGGGGGCGGAACCTTTGCGAACGCCACCACCTGCATCCCCGATATGCTGGGGCCGGGTGCCGGGGGGGCCGCCCTGGCCGCTGCCGGTTTCGGTTCGTTGTACGCGAATGGAGGCGATTATACCCATCCCATTTTCGCGAACCCGCACCGTATCTATCAGTTTTTTGCCGCCCAGCGTCTGGCGGATTTGATCATGACTATCCGCCGTGAGCCGGTAACGCAAAATGACGTAATTAACGTGGTGGCGCACAGTCAGGGCACGATCCTCACCATGCTGGCAAACATGCTGGTCAAGCAGGCCGGCTATGACCCGGTGAACTGTACCATCCTGAATCATTCCCCGTACTCGCTGGAGGGGCGACTTCTTGAAAACGGTCAGCCCGGTCATCACCAGACGGAACAGGCGCGGGTGGAAACATTCAGGCACTTTTGCGCGCTGATGGCGACGCAGTACAAAGGGGGCGAGTTATCCGACGGGGAGATGCAGGCGATGGAAGCCAGCTGCGCGTCACGGAAAGCGGCAGACAATCCGCTGCGGGAAGACATGAGATACCGGCGGAACAATAACGGCAAGGTCTATAACTACTGGTGCCCCCAGGATGGCACGGTGTCGCTGCAACCTATCCAGGGGGTTGGCTGGCGCGGTATTCCGAATGAGATAGCCAAAGATATCCCCAATCTTCGCCAGCGGGTGTTTTGCCAGCACCGCTGGGTAGGGCAAGCCGTACAGGGGAAACCGTTCAGTATGGCTCCGGAGCGCGAAGGGGATTTCAGCCCCACGCCGGTGATGAATGCGGCCTATTCCTACAGTGACGTGGTGATTAATGGCGAAGAGTTGCCGGCGCCTTTTATCTTCGAGCTACAGGGCGAGCGAAACAAAAAAGATGACGACCCGGCGACCTGCGATACCCCGTATGAAGCGTATATCGACCCGAACAGCCCGGATGCCTATATCTCTTATTCTGCGAAGGCGTACACCATCAAACGCACCGAAAGTGGGACGTATCAGGTGAGTCGTTACCAGAGTCTCAGTTGGCGACCGGGCCACGTTTTGACGTCCGACGAGCTGAAAGTAGAGAGCTATGACCGCAAGCGGGAAGTGATTCACGGCATCGTTTCAGGCAGCAAAGATTTTCAGAGCGTGACGCTGACCTGGAAGAAAACGGATGAAGAGTTGCAGGCGGAATGGCAAAAAACCGACCCGGTAGGCTACAGCCAGCATTCATCGATTGTCATGAGCGAATTTGCACCGTCTCACGCGATGGCGTTTGACCTGGCCATCGGCCAGTGCAAGGCCTTTGACTTCAAGGCCGGGAAATTCTGGGAGGGCCTGTTGCACCGTGCTGACTGGAGGGATCCGTTGAATGGATTCAAGCCGACTGTTGAGTATTACAGGACGGGAAAACTGCAAGAACCTCAAACCAAATTTCATATGAACAAACCGAATGCTGTTTTGCCGACAGGCGAATATGGCGTGGTAAACCAGTTTAATAACGCGACGACGGTTGTTCCGTCCCGTGACCTGGCCGCAGGGAATAAAGAAGTGCCAAATCTGCAATGGGATATGCCCGAACCACTTAGCGACAGCCAACTGGCATAAGGATAAAGAATGAAAGGATTTTGTACGGTGCTAACAGCCACTGCTGTTTTACTGGCGGCCGGATGCCAGGCGAAAGAACCGCCGACCCAGGTAATATACCGTTTTGACGACCACCGTTACCTGGAGCTGAAGGGCTGGGACTGCGAAGGTGAACTTTGGTACACGGATACGCAACGCGGGATCCATACTGAACCTGTCAGCCAGTTTTACCGCATTTTTACCAAAAAATTTATTCATCCTTCGGAACAGTATATTGCTATCCCAACCTGGGATTCTCCCGGAACCATAATATCCAAAGATTACGGGAAAACCTGGCATCCCCAGTTTTTTTCAATTGGTCAAAATGAACCTGATGGCACTAACCAGGCATCTTATGACGACATTCTTTCCCTTACGGTGGTCAACGATCAGGGATTTTTACAGACCAAACACCGGCTGTATATGTCGTCCAAACCGTTTGATGATCCGCGCCTTGTCGCTGGAGGGCCGGGAATTACGTACACGGCGTCAGATGGCGCAGTACATCACATAGACTCCCGCTCACCTGGTCCTGCATGGGGGATGGATTACATCACGAAGCAAGGACTCGAAAACGATACGGCAAAATTTCACACAAATTATCAAGACTTGCCAGACAAGGTACCAGAAGTTAAGGGTTACACCGGCTGGGATCACATGCGCTGCGATATGGATAAGGGGCGCTAAGAATGGTGAAAGGATTGAGTAAGGCGCTGACGGCCGCCGCCGTTCTGCTGGCAGCCGGATGCCAGGCAAAAGAACCGCCAACGCAGGTCGTTTATCGTTTTGATGACCACCGTTATCTGGAGCTGACGGGCTGGGACTGCGAGGGGGCGCTATGGTACACGGACACTCAACGAGGAATACACTCGCAGCTGTATTATCAATTCTATCGTATTTTTACCCGGAAATTTATCCACCCTTCGGAACGCTATATTGCGATTACCGGCTGGGGAGTTGATGGTTTTCGGGTTTCAAAAGACTATGGTCAAACCTGGCACCTCGCACAATTCTCACCATCCGGAAATGAGCCTAATGGGGACAATTATGGCCCTTACGATGACGTTCTTTCCTTCACCGTCGTTAACAACCAGGGATTTTTACAGACCAAACACCGGCTGTATATGTCGTCAAAACCGTTTGATGATCCGCGTGTTGTTGAGGGGGGGCCAGGAATTACCTACACACTTGAAGACGGAACTGTGCAGAGAATTGAACCGCAATCTCCAGGTCCAGCATGGGGGATGGATTACATCACGAAGCAAGGACTCGAAAACGATACGGCAAAATTTCACACAAATTATCAGGACTTGCCAGACAAGGTACCAGAAGTTAAGGGTTACACCGGCTGGGATCACATGCGCTGCGATATGGATGCGGGACGATAAGGAGATAAAAACACATGAACGGAGTTATACGTCTTAACGACCCGCTGATAAGCGGTGGAAAAGTCATTACAGCGTCAGGGGCGGAGTTTATGGGGATCCCCGTTGCGCTGAAGGGCGATAAGGTCCAATGCCCGTTACATAAGGGCACGTTTGCTATTAAGCAGTGTCACGCCACATGGACAATGTACGGCCGGGGCGTGGTGGTAGATGGTTGTAAAGCAGAGTGCGGGTGCGCGATAAAAAGTACGCTGCCAGTGGCGGGAGCCGTGTGATGAAATGGTGGTTATACAATGAACAAGATGAGCCGAACCGCTCTGACTTTCCGGCGCTACAGGTGGTCATTTTTACGCTTATCGTCGTTATCATCTGTGTCGTAATCCGTGCATTGACGTGGCCCGGTGATAAACACGTTGATTCTACTTTTTTTTCGCAATCTATAGCCGTACCTGCGACGATCTGTTTAGCGCTAGGTTTTTTCTGCATGACCGCAATAAGTTCTAACCGGCACTACGACGAATGCCGGTTAGAGATTGCAAAAAAACGGAAAAATGAGCTCAAGATTTACGCCAACCATAACGTCATTATTGCGGGCTGGGCGGCACTCACTCCCATGGACGAACTGGCCCTGAGTATGCTCAAACTTGAGGGGGAGTTTCCGCTGGCCCCCAAAACGCCGCTAAAAATCCCCCGCCAAGAAGATTTTGAATTTACCGCCAATGAACAGCTGTTCTACCGACTGTTAACTCCTCTGATTGAAAAGCTCAAATCCTCAAATTACCCATCGTTTGAGACGGCACTGTGGGTGCGGGGTGGTGATGCGTCGTGTACTGAAGATTTGCGGCGAGCGTTCGAACGACTGGGGCTGGAATCTGACAGAATTGAATATTTGCTAACGTGCCCGGGTTACTCCCTGCTCAATGACTGGATAGACAAGGCGCATGGTTACGTGTTGAACCGGTTGCTGGTCATCGTGGATATGCACGACGAAGAGGGGGACCCCAAAGCGATGGAAAACGCCACTGCTCTGCTGCTGACTAGCCATTACCGGAAAACGGAGGGTGAGAAGCCGGTGTACCTTTATCGGCCAATAACCAGCATCACAGACGTCGAAATAACCCTGCCAGTCTATTTGCAAGTAAAGCCTGTCAGTGCGCCGAAAACACTCTGGTACACCGGTCTGTCGAAAGTTGAAAAATACCCGCTCATGCAGGGGTTCGACGAGGCTAAGCTGGTGGCGAACCGGCTGGAGCTGGAAACGTCGTTCGGGGACAAATCGGCGGGATATCGATGGCTGGCGTTAGCGCTGGCGGCAGATGCAGTGAAATACGCCCAGGGGGACCAGTTAATTGCTGCGTCTGATAGCAACCGGTTAGATATCATCCCGCTGTCATCACGTCTAACAGATCCATTCACAGAATCGCTATTTGTGGATTATGCTCAACCCTGGCATTGGTCTGGGTTAATGGGGGTGTTTATTGCGTTCGCCTTAGTATTCGGCCCCACTGCTTTTACTGATGCAGCTGCCAAAAGTGACGAGTCAGGTGGAATGGCTTTATTCTTTCTTATCACGCCGATTGTGGTTTTTTTGGGTTTAGGGATAGCGTTAACGCGGTATATCAGTAAAAAAGCCTCTGAACATATGGGGGGGTATTAATGGACAGTTTTACCCGATAACCTTGACTATTCTTGATTATTACCATGCTGATTTTTGACATTAAAAGTGAAGAAGGCCGCAATGTTATCCATTACGGCCTTCTTTATTAATGCTAAACCGACAAACACTACGCCGAAGCGAGGTTTTTTATGGCTAAAGCAGAGGGATTACTTCTTCGGCTCGGCCACAACATAACTTCCCACGCCGCGGTTGTTGTATTCCCACATGCGGTTGAAGTTGGTGTCGTTCAGATTACGTTCGATCTCGTCTTTGTCGTTCTTAGCACCGGTGTTGCCGCTGAACGGACGGTTAGAGATAGCGGCATCGGCCCACGGTTTGGCGGTGTTGAAGCCTTCGTTGATCGCGCTATCGCGGATAACGACCTGACCGTTGGTGTTGCCGTCGATGTCCAGAGAGCGACCGAGCTGCGCCACGCCGTCACCGGCTGCGTTGAAGCGGCTGTTGGTGGCGAGGAAACCGTAGAACAGGTTGGACTGCGTCGCAGGGGCGAACACGTACGCTTCTTTCTGGGTGCGAGAGTTCACGACCTGGAAGTTGGTGTTATCAAACACCACCGCGCCACGGCCAGAAACGATATCTACATCGCCTTCGAGGTAGCTGTTGGTTACCAGCGTGCGGGTGATACGGTCGTTCTGCATCGCGTTCTTCACGCCGCTGTTGGTCACGAGGAAGGTATTCTGACGACCGAGAATATTGACGTTATTCAACTGCACCTGGTCACCATCGCTGCGCAGGGCAACGGCCTGATGCGTGCCGGCGTCAACGCTATCACCGAGGTTATTGGCGATAGTCATGTTCTGCAACTGCAGACCGTTGTTCTGCGACCAGAAGACCGCAGAACACATCACGCCCACGGTGGCGGTGCGCTTGCTCTGGCAGGAGTCAAACATGTACCACGCCGGTTTGCCAGGCATGTATTTGCCCGCCGGGTTAACCAGTCGACGCCAGGTATTCGGGTCGATTTCAGAATCGATGGCTTCACCGATTTTCACATCAGACGCTTTGTCACCGGTGCCGTAAAGGGTCACGCTGCCTGGGGCCGCAGGCACATACACGGTGCCCTGATATTCACCCGGCATCACGGCGATATAAACGCGTGAGCTGCTGTGACGATTAATAGCGGCATCAACGGCAGCCTGAATGGTCGTGTGGGTCACGCCCGCCGTGCCCGCCGGGCCGACTACGAAATCAGGTTTCGCCGGAGTCGCGATAGCAGAAGGCGACCACGGGGCCGCATTCGGGGCCATGGTGGTAAAATAGCGCGCCTGCACGAAGTTTTTGGCTTCGCCAGCGGTCAGGATAGGGCGAGAAGACGTCCCCGGTGCGGCCTGGGTAGATGGCTGCTGATCGGGTGGCGTTGAGCTACAGGCGGTCAGCGCCACGCCAAAGGCGAGTGCCAGCGCCAGACGGGAAACCGAGAATGTGTTCATGGTGCTCCAGGCTGATTTAAATGGAAAGTGTCCCTAAAACCAGACTTTTTATACTAAGTTGAGCGAAACGGGAAGCAGTGGCGTAAAAAAGTTAGTGGCGAACCGTCACCCTCACGCGCTGAATATCACAAAAAAGCAACATATCCCGCCGGAAGGTTGACATCCTCGGCGTTGCTATCAATAAATGTCTATACAACCTATGACAAGTTATCCCTGATAAGTGACGTGCCCATGCCTGAACATGCTGATACCGACGTAATCTGGCATAACGCCCGAATTGCGACCTTCGATCCGAATCACCCTCAACCCTACGGTTTACTGGAACATCACGCCATTATCGTGCGCGACGGGCGCATTGCTGACATTGTGCCTGACGCCTCGCTCGGAGCAAAAAAGGGCAAGCGCATTGACCTGCAAGGTCGACTGATGACGCCGGGGCTGATCGACTGCCATACCCATCTGGTGTTTGGCGGCAATCGGGCCGCCGAATGGGAACAGCGGTTGAACGGCGTGTCCTATCAGACCATCAGCGCCAACGGCGGCGGGATTAATGCCACCGTGCAGGCCACCCGCGCGGCCAGCGAAGCAGAGCTGTTAACGCTGGCGCAGGAGCGGCTTAACCGCCTGATGCGCGAAGGGGTGACCACCGTGGAGGTGAAGTCGGGATACGGGCTTGATGTCGCCAACGAAAGCAAAATGCTGCGTGTTGCCCAGCAGTTGGCCGAGAACAATGCCGTTGAAATCAGCCCAACCCTGCTGGCGGCACATGCTATCCCAACCGAATATAAAGGCCGTGGGGACGACTACATCACTCTGGTCTGTGAAACCATCCTGCCCACGCTCTGGGAGCAAGGGCTATTCGAATCCGTCGATGCCTTCTGCGAAAACGTCGGTTTCACGCCGGAACAAACTGAACGCGTCTTTTGTGCCGCGCAGGTGCTGAATATTCCGGTGAAAGGTCATGTGGAGCAGCTTTCCTCGCTGGGCGGGGCGCAGCTGGTCAGCCGCTACCAGGGGCTTTCCGCCGATCATATTGAATATCTGAATGAAGAGGGCGTGGCGACGATGGCCGACAGCGGCACGGTTGCGGTGCTGTTGCCCGGTGCGTTCTATTTTCTTAACGAAACGCAAAAGCCGCCGGTGGACGCATTGCGCCGGCACGGTGTACCGATGGCGGTGGCAACTGATTACAACCCGGGCACCAGTCCGTTTGCCAGCCTGCATCTGGCGATGAACATGGCCTGCGTGAAATTTGGTCTGACGCCGGAAGAAGCCTGGACAGGCGTCACCCGTCACGCCGCACGTGCGCTGGGACGACAGGAAACCCACGGGCAATTGGCCGTCGGTTTCGTGGCCGATTTCGCCATCTGGGATGCGCAACATCCGGTAGAAATGGTCTATGAGCCAGGGCGCAACCCTTTGTGGCAGCGTGTCTTTCGCGGCGAGGTGAGGCAATGAACCTGTGGCAACCGACGGCCCCGGAACGGTGGACCGGGCGCGACGATAGCGCCGAATCACCCGCGGCAAAGCGTCTTTTTCAGACCGTCACGGTGACACGCGACTTTGCCCCCGACGCGCATCCGGGGAAAATAGCGCTGTTGGGGTTTGCCTGTGACGAAGGCGTGAAGCGCAATCTGGGGCGGCCTGGCGCACAGCAGGGGCCAGATGCACTGCGTAAAGCCCTGGCGAACATGGCGAGTCACCAGGGCCATGAGCGGCTGGTGGATGTCGGCAACGTGCATGCCGAACCCGATCGGCTGGAAGCGGCACAGCAGGCGCTGCACGACGCGGTGCTGGCCTGTCAGCGGGCGCAGATGAAAACCCTGGTGTTGGGCGGAGGCCACGAAACCGCCTGGGGCCACGGTGCCGGGGTGCTGGATGCGTTTCCTGATGAGAACATCGCCATCGTTAATCTGGATGCGCACCTGGATTTGCGCCAGGCCGCAGTCGCGACGTCGGGCACGCCGTTCCGCCAGCTGGCGCTGCACTGTGAAAGTCAGGGGCGCCGGTTTAATTACACCTGTTACGGTGCCAGCCGCGCGGCTAACACTCAGGCATTATGGCAGGAAGCGCATGACCGCAAGGTCACGGTGTTTGAAGATTTAACCCTGCTGGATCCGCTCACGTCGCTGTGGCAAGCCGATGTCCAGCGGGTCATTGCTGAACATGACCGAATCTATTTAACCATCGATCTGGACGTGCTCCCGGCCTGGGAAATGCCTGCCGTATCGGCCCCTGCGGCATTGGGCGTTCCACTGGCAATTTTGTTGCGGATAGTGATGCCGCTGTGTCAGAGTGGCAAGCTGCAGGCGGTTGATCTGGTTGAATTCAACCCGCACTATGACAGAGACGAACAGGGTGCCCGCACCGCGGCCAGACTGGCCTGGCAAATTGTTGATTGCTGGCATGCGTGACAGCACCCGGACTATGAAAGGACGACACATGTATTCACCGCGAACCGGCGCTCCCGCGCCGTTCTATGAGAAGATCAAACGCGTTATCAGCGACAACATTGCCGCCGGGATCTGGCGTCCGCATGATCGTATTCCGTCGGAGGCGGAGCTGGTGGCGCAGTTTGGTTTCAGCCGGATGACCATCAACCGCGCCCTACGCGAACTGACCGATGAGGGCCTGCTGGTGCGATTGCAGGGCGTCGGCACCTTCGTGGCCGAGCCAAAAGGACAGTCGGCGCTGTTTGAAGTCCACAGCATTGCCGATGAAATCGCCGCGCGCCAGCACCAGCACCGCTGCGAAGTGCTGCTGCTTGAAGAAGTGAAAGCGGATAAGCAACAGGCCCAGGCGCTGGGCGTGGCGGAAGGCACCCGCATTTTCCATTCATTGATGGTGCATTTTGAAAACGATGTGCCGGTACAGATTGAAGATCGCTGCGTCAATGCCACCGTGGTGCCCGAATACCTGCAACAGGATTACACCGCCACCACCGCACACGATTATCTGTCGCTGATTGCCCCGCTCACCGAGGGGGAGCATATCGTCGAAGCGGTGAAGGCCAGCGCCGAAGAGTGTCGTTTGCTCAGTATTCATGAACACGATCCGTGTCTGCTAATACGCCGCCGCACCTGGTCGCGCTCGACCATTGTTTCCCACGCCCGCCTGATTTTCCCCGGCACGCGCTATCGTTTACAGGGCCACTTCGGTTCATAACGCTCGTTGCGTCAGCAAAAGCGTGATTGCTGACGCAAGATAACAAAAATGTATCTGAATTGTTAAATCCTGGCTTGCGAATGATTGTATAGACAAGTATATATTTCTTGTCTTCATCGTATCCGTCAGGAGTTTTACCGATGTCTCAGAACAAATACCGTCCGCAGGAAATCCGTGCCCCACGAGGCACCACCCTCACCGCCAAAAGCTGGCTGACCGAAGCCCCGTTGCGCATGTTAATGAACAACCTTGACCCGGACGTGGCGGAAAATCCGCATGAGCTGGTGGTCTACGGCGGCATTGGGCGGGCGGCACGTAACTGGGATTGCTACGACGCCATCGTCGAATCCCTGACGCAGCTCGAAAATGATGAAACCCTGTTAGTGCAGTCCGGCAAGCCGGTGGGCGTGTTTAAAACGCACGAAAACGCGCCCCGCGTGCTGATTGCTAACTCGAACCTTGTTCCGCATTGGGCGACCTGGGAGCACTTCAACGAGCTTGATGCTAAAGGGCTGGCGATGTACGGCCAGATGACCGCCGGGAGCTGGATTTACATCGGCAGTCAGGGCATCGTGCAGGGCACCTATGAAACCTTCGTCGAAGCCGGACGTCAGCACTATAACGGCAACCTGCAAGGGCGCTGGGTACTCACCGCCGGGCTGGGTGGCATGGGCGGCGCGCAGCCGTTGGCCGCTACCCTGGCAGGCGCGTGTTCGTTGGTGATTGAGTGCCAGCAAAGCCGCATCGATTTCCGTCTGCGTACCCGCTACATCGACGAACAGGCTGATTCCCTCGACGATGCGCTGACCCGTATCAAAAAATACACCGCAGAAGGCCGCGCGGTTTCCGTGGCGCTGTGTGCCAACGCCGCCGACATTCTGCCTGAACTGGTTAAACGCGGCGTGCGCCCGGACATGGTCACCGACCAGACCAGCGCCCATGACCCGCTGCACGGTTATCTGCCGCAGGGCTGGAGCTGGGAGCAGTATCAGCAGCAGGCTGAAAACGACCCGCAGGGCACCGTTAAAGCCGCCAAACAGTCAATGGCGGAACACGTCAGGGCGATGCTGGCTTTCAATGAAATGGGCGTGCCGACCTTTGATTACGGCAACAATATCCGTCAGATGGCGAAAGAGATGGGCGTCAGCAACGCCTTCGATTTCCCGGGCTTCGTTCCGGCCTATATCCGCCCGTTGTTCTGTCGCGGCATCGGCCCGTTCCGTTGGGTGGCGCTCTCCGGCGACCCGGAGGATATCTACAAAACTGATGCCAAAGTGAAAGAGGTCGTCAGCGACGATAAGCATCTGCACCACTGGCTGGACATGGCCCGGGAGCGGATCAACTTCCAGGGCTTACCGGCACGTATCTGCTGGGTGGGGCTCGAATGGCGGCAAAAACTCGGCCTGGCGTTCAACGAAATGGTGCGTTCAGGCGAAGTCTCTGCCCCCATTGTGATTGGTCGCGATCATCTGGATTCTGGTTCCGTCGCCAGCCCTAACCGTGAAACTGAAGCGATGCGTGATGGCTCTGATGCGGTATCCGACTGGCCATTGCTCAACGCCCTGCTCAACACCGCCAGCGGTGCCACCTGGGTGTCACTGCATCATGGCGGCGGCGTGGGAATGGGCTTTTCACAACATGCCGGAATGGTTATTGTCTGCGACGGCACCGACGAGGCCGCGGCGCGAATCGCCCGTGTGCTGCATAACGATCCGGCCACTGGCGTCATGCGTCATGCCGACGCAGGGCACGAAATCGCGGTAGAATGCGCCGCTGAACAAGGACTGAATTTACCGATGATCGCTGCAACCCAGGGGCATAAAAAATGAGCACACTGAACATCATTCCGGGTCAGTTGACCCTTGCCCAACTGCTGAACGTTTATCGCCAGCCGCAGACCCTGACGCTCGATGACAGCGCCATTCCTGGCATTAATGCCAGCGTTGCCTGCGTGAACGCGATTATGGCCGAAGGGCGCACCGCCTATGGTATCAACACCGGTTTTGGTCTGCTGGCCTCGACCCGCATCGCCACCGACGATCTGGAAAATCTCCAGCGTTCGCTGGTGCTTTCTCACGCCGCAGGCGTGGGCGACGCGCTCGACGATGCGATGGTCCGCCTGATTATGGTGCTGAAAATTAACAGCCTGGCACGCGGTTTTTCCGGCATCCGCCTGAGCGTGATTCAGGCTCTGATGAAGCTGGTGAATCACCAGGTTTATCCGTGTATTCCGGCCAAAGGCTCCGTCGGCGCGTCCGGCGATTTGGCCCCGCTGGCGCACATGTCGCTGACGTTGCTCGGCGAGGGTAAAGCCCGCTGGCAGGGGGAATGGCTCCCGGCCAAAGAGGCGCTGAAAAAAGCCGGGCTTGAGCCGCTGACGCTGGCGGCGAAAGAGGGCCTGGCGCTGCTGAACGGCACTCAGGCCTCCACGGCTTTCGCTCTGCGCGGCCTGTTTGAAGCCGAAGAACTGTTCCGTTCGGCGGTGATCTGCGGGGCGCTGACCACCGAAGCCGCCCTCGGCTCACGTCGTCCGTTCGATGCACGTATCCATGAGGCGCGCGGCCAGCGTGGGCAAATTGACGCAGCGGCGCTGTATCGTCAGGTGCTGACAGATTCCAGCGCGGTGTCGCAGTCTCACGCCAAATGCAGCAAGGTGCAGGATCCTTACTCCTTACGCTGTCAGCCGCAGGTGATGGGCGCGTGTCTGACTCAACTGCGTCAGGCCAAAGAGGTGCTGCTCACCGAAGCCAACGCGGTGTCCGATAACCCGCTGGTGTTTGCAGATGAAAACGAAGTGATTTCCGGGGGCAACTTCCACGCTGAACCGGTGGCGATGGCGGCCGATAATATCGCGCTGGCGATTGCCGAAATCGGTTCGTTGGCCGAACGTCGAATTGCGCTCCTGATGGACAGCCACATGTCGCAGCTGCCGCCATTCCTCGTTAAAAACGGCGGGGTAAACTCCGGCTTTATGATTGCCCAGGTAACCGCCGCCGCGCTGGCGAGCGAGAACAAAGCGCTGGCACATCCGCACAGCGTAGACAGCCTGCCGACATCGGCTAACCAGGAAGACCACGTGTCGATGGCCCCGGCGGCCGGACGTCGTCTGTGGGAAATGGCGGCCAACACGCGCGGCGTGATTGCGGTGGAATGGTTAGCGGCGGTGCAGGGTATTGATATGCGCGAGGGGCTGACCACCAGTCCGTTGCTGGAACAGGCGCGTCATCTGCTGCGTGAGAAAGTATCGCACTATGTGCAGGACCGTTATTTCGCTCCGGATATCGAAGCCGCGATGGAGATGCTGGCTGAAGGCCAACTGCAGAAGCTGGTGCTGTCGGTGTTGTGATGAGGCACCGAACGGTGCAGGCTTGTTTTGCTCCCTCTCCCTGTGGGAGAGGGTCGGGGTGAGGGCATCAGGCGATACCTTTCTGAACGAAGTACCCGGTGGCGCTGAAGCATACCGGGCCTATATACTAGCTAAACTTCGCCGTCACCGACGCGCTGGCCAGGCTGTGGAAATGCACATTAAAGCCAACCATCGCGCCGCTGGCGTTTTCATCTACGTCCAGTTTTTCCACGTCCAGTGCATGAACGGTAAAAATATAGCGGTGCGTTTCACCCTTCGGTGGCGCTGCGCCGCCGTAACCCGCTTTGCCAAAATCGGTCCGGGTCTGTAGGGCGCCGTCTGGCAAATCGGCGATGCCTGAGCCTGCGCCCTGCGGCAGCACGCGGGTGCTGGCCGGTAAATTAACGACCACCCAATGCCACCAGCCGGAACCGGTTGGGGCGTCCGGGTCATAGCAGGTCACCACAAAACTTTTGGTGCCAGACGGCACGTCATCCCAGGCCAGGTGGGGCGAAATATTATCCCCGTCGTAGCCCATACCGTTGAAAACCTGACGGTGTGGCAGCTTATCGCCATCCTTAAAATCTTGACTCAACAATTTCATCTTAAAGCCTCTTCAGGGTGCTGAATAATCACGAAGTTTAGCTCAGGACGCGAAAAGCGTGTTGTCGTTGAGAGCGGCTTTTACCGCGTCGGTCAGGCGTGTCAGCTGCGCAGACGTGATGATATACGGTGGCATCAGATAGATAAGCTTGCCAAACGGACGGATCCATACCCCGTGCTCGACGAAGAATTTTTGCAGCCGCGCCATATTCACCGGCACATTGGTTTCCACCACGCCAATCGCCCCCAAAATGCGCACGTCGGCGACCAAAGGTGACTGGCGTGCGTCTGCCAGTTCGCGTTTCAACTGCGCTTCAATATCCGCCACCTGCTGCTGCCAGTGGCCTTCTTCCAGCAGGGCCAGACTCTCAGCCGCTACCGCGCAGGCCAGCGGATTGCCCATAAACGTCGGGCCATGCATGAAGCAGCCTGCTTCCCCGTTGCTGATCGTATCCGCAACGTCGCGGGTGGTGAGCGTGGCGGAAAGAGTCATGGTGCCACCGGTCAGCGCCTTGCCAAGACAAAGAATATCCGGGGCAATGCCCGCGTGTTCACAGGCGAACAGCTTTCCGGTACGGCCAAAGCCAGTGGCGATTTCATCGGCAATGAGCAGAATACCTTCGCGGTCGCACATCTTGCGCAACCGACGCAGCCACTCCGGGTGATACATCCGCATCCCGCCCGCACCCTGCACCACGGGTTCGACGATAATCGCCGCTATCTCGCTGCGATGCGCCGCCATCAGGCGGGCAAACGGCACCATATCCTTCTCATCCCATTCGCCGTCAAAACGGCTTTGCGGGGCCGGAGCGAACAGGTTTTCCGGCAGATACCCTTGCCACAGGCTGTGCATTGAGTTGTCTGGATCACAGACCGACATCGCCCCGAAGGTATCGCCGTGATAACCATTACGGAAGGTGAGAAAACGCTGACGCGGTTCGCCTTTGGCCTGCCAGTACTGCAACGCCATTTTCATCGCCACTTCGACCGCCACCGAACCAGAGTCCGCGAGGAACACGCATTCCAGTGAGTCAGGGGTCATCGACACCAGCTTGCGACACAGCGCCACGGCTGAAGGGTGGGTTATCCCGCCAAACATCACGTGCGACATCTGCGCCATCTGCTGAGTCATCGCGGCGTTGAGGCGCGGGTGATTGTAGCCATGGATTGCCGCCCACCAGGACGACATGCCGTCAACCAACTGCTCGCCAGAGGCCAGCGCCAGTTCGCAGCCGTGCGCGGCCACCACCGGGTAAACCGGTAGTGGGGCAGTCATGGACGTGTAGGGGTGCCAGATATGGCGTTGATCGAAGGCGAGATCGTCCTGGGTCATAATCGACTTGTAAACCATTTTGAAAAGTTTTAGGTTTACGATCCTACACCGAACCGAGAAACAACTGAACCCCTTTTGGAGACGCCAATGGCTCACCACGCACGCTGGACAATGTCGCAGGTCACTGAACTGTTTAACAAACCCTTGCTGGACCTGCTGTTTGAAGCGCAGACCATTCACCGCCAACACTTCGATCCGCGCCAGGTTCAGGTCAGCACCCTGTTGTCGATTAAGACCGGTGCCTGCCCGGAAGACTGCAAATATTGCCCACAGAGCGCCCGCTACAAAACCGGGCTGGAAGCCGAACGCCTGATGGAAGTCGAGGAAGTGCTGGCCTCGGCACGCAAAGCGAAAAACGCCGGCTCGACCCGTTTCTGCATGGGCGCGGCGTGGAAAAACCCGCACGAGCGCGATATGCCGTACCTCGAGCAGATGGTCAAAGGCGTGAAGGAGATGGGCCTTGAGGCCTGCATGACGCTCGGCACGCTGTCTGATTCACAGGCGCAGCGTCTGGGGGATGCCGGGCTGGATTACTACAACCATAACCTCGACACCTCGCCAGAGTTCTACGGCAACATCATCACCACTCGTACCTATCAGGAGCGGCTCGACACCCTCGGCAAAGTGCGCGACGCCGGGATAAAAGTCTGTTCGGGCGGGATTGTCGGCCTGGGCGAAACGGTGACCGACCGTGCCGGGCTACTGTTGCAGCTGGCGAATCTGCCGACGCCACCGGAAAGCGTGCCGATCAATATGCTGGTGAAGGTCAAAGGTACGCCAATGGAAAACAACGAAGACGTTGATGCCTTTGAATTTATTCGCACCATCGCCGTGGCGCGGATCATGATGCCGACCTCGCACGTGCGTCTGTCTGCCGGACGCGAAAAGATGAACGAGCAGACCCAGGCGATGTGCTTTATGGCCGGAGCCAACTCGATTTTCTACGGCTGTAAGCTGCTGACCACGCCGAACCCGGAAGAGGACAAAGATCTGCTGCTGTTCCGCAAGCTGGGGATCAATCCAGAGCAGACGGCGGTGCTGGCGGGTGATATCGAACAGCAGCAAAAACTCGAACAGGCGCTGCTGACGCCGGATACCGAAACGTATTACAACGCGGCGGCGGTATGAACTGGCAGCAACGCATCGACACTGCGCTAACGGCACGGCGCCAGGCCGATGCGTTTCGTCGTCGACTGCCGGTCAGCCACGGCGCAGGACGCTGGCTGGTTCAGGGGGAACGCCGCTGGTTGAATTTTTCCAGCAACGATTACCTCGGTCTGAGCCAGCATCCGCAGATCGTCGCCGCCTGGCAGCAGGGCGCTGAGCGCTACGGCACCGGCAGCGGCGGGTCCGGACATGTTACCGGCTACAGCGAAGCGCATCAGGAGTTTGAGCAGGAACTGGCGCAGTGGCTGGGCTATCCGCGTGCGCTGCTGTTTATCTCTGGCTTCGCCGCGAATCAGGCGGTGATTGCTGCCCTGATGCACAAAGACGACCGGATTGTTGCGGACAAATTGAGCCACGCCTCGCTGCTTGAAGCGGCCAGCCATAGCCCGGCGCAGCTGCGCCGCTTCGCCCATAACGACAGCACGCAGCTGGCAAACCTGTTGGCTAAGCCCATCGAGGGCCTGCAACTGGCGGTCACCGAAGGCATTTTCAGTATGGACGGTGACAGCGCCCCGCTTACCGGGATCGCTGCCGTTACCCGCGAAGCCAACGGCTGGCTGCTGGTGGACGATGCGCACGGGATTGGCGTCAGCGGGGACAACGGCCGGGGCAGCTGCGCCGCACAGGGCGTCCATCCTGAGCTACTGGTGGTGACGTTCGGGAAGGCGTTTGGCCTGAGCGGGGCGGCGGTGCTGTGCAGCGATGCGGTGGCGGATTATCTGCTGCAGTTCGCGCGTCACCTGATTTACAGCACCAGTATGCCGCCCGCACAGGCGGTGGCACTCAGTCAGGCGCTGGCGGTTATCCGCAGTGCAGAGGGCGAAGCACGCCGCCAGACGTTACGCCGCCACATCGCGCGTTTTCGCCAGGGAGCAGACCAGCTCTCCATGCAGCTTACGGCATCGAACAGCGCCATTCAGCCAGTGATCGTCGGTGAAAATACCCGGGCATTACGGTTGGCGGAAAGTCTGCGCGAGCAGGGCTGTTGGCTGACGGCTATCCGCCCACCGACGGTGCCAGCGGGGACGGCGCGTCTGAGGGTGACTCTGACTGCCGCCCATCAGCCGCAGGATATCGACCAGTTACTGGAGGTGTTGGATGCCGCCCGTTAATAAATCAGCGATTGCGGCCGCGTTTGGCCGGGCCGCCAGTCACTATCAGCAACACGATGAACTCCAGCGCCAGAGCGCCGCGGCCTTGCTGGCACAGCTTCCCGGACGGGCGTTCAACCGGGTGCTGGATGCGGGCTGTGGGCCGGGGAGTATGAGTCGCTACTGGACAGACGTGGGAAGCCAGGTCACGGCACTGGATCTCTCCTCGCAAATGCTGGACCAGGCGTTGTACCAGCATTCGGCGCAACACTATGTTCAGGCGGATATTGAAGCCATGCCGCTGGCTGATGAGCAGTACGACCTGGCCTGGAGCAACCTCGCGGTGCAGTGGTGTGACTCGCTGCCGACGGCGCTGAGCGAACTGTACCGCGTGGTGCGTCCGGGGGGGCGGGTGGCGTTTAGCACTCTGGTGGCGGATTCGCTGCCGGAACTGCATCAGGCATGGCAGCCCATCGACCGCCAGCCGCATGCCAATCGTTTTTTAACTCAGACCGAGATTGTTGCCGCCCTGGCGGGTTATCGCTGCCAGCATCATACGCACACTTTCTGCCTGACCTTTGACGATGCCCTGAGCGCGATGCGCTCGCTGAAAGGCATTGGCGCCACGCATCTGCATCAGGGCCGGGCGGCGTACACCCTGACCCGCAGCCATTTGCAGCAAATTCAGTTGGCGTGGCCGAAACAACAGGGGCGTTGCGCCCTGACGTACCATATTTTTACCGGAGTAATACGTCGTGACTGAACGTTATTTTGTTACTGGCACCGACACCGAAGTCGGTAAAACCGTTGCCAGTTGCGCACTTTTGCAGGCAGCAAACCGCGCGGGCTATCGCAGCGCAGGCTATAAACCGGTGGCATCGGGTAGCGAAATGACCGCCGATGGGTTGCGCAACACCGACGCGCTGGCGCTGCAACGTCATAGCGCGGTGGCGCTGAGCTACGCTGAGGTTAATCCCTACACCTTTGCGGAACCGACCTCCCCGCATATCATTAGCGCAGATGAAGGTCGACCCATAGAGGCGCGTACGCTTTCCGAAGGGCTGCAGGCGCTGTCGCAGAAAGCGGAGTGGGTGCTGGTCGAAGGGGCGGGGGGTTGGTTTACGCCGTTATCAGCCTCGTATACCTTTGCCGATTGGGTGCAAACCGAGCGCTTGCCGGTGATCCTGGTGGTGGGCGTGAAGCTCGGCTGTATCAACCATGCGCTGCTGACCGCGCAGGCGGTGCAGCAGGCCGGATTGCACCTCGCGGGCTGGATTGCCAATGACGTTATCCCGCCGGGTAAACGTCACGCCGAATACCTGGCGACCCTGACGCGGATGCTACCCGCGCCGTTGCTGGGAGAAATTCCTTATCTGGAACAGGGGCCAGAGGCCGCAGAGCCGGGACAGTATCTCGACCTTACGGCGCTTCGTCCGGGGACATAAATTGCTCCAGCAGCCGGGTATCAAGCTGATTTACCGTGCCCTGCGCGACGTTACGCCCGCGATGCAGCAGGCAGAAGGTATCCGCCACCCGACGAATAAACGGCAGGTGCTGTTCGGCGAGCAGCACCGTTAGCCCCAGGTCGCGATTGAGACGTAGCAGGCATTCGCCCAGCTTGTGCATAAACCCGAGCCCCATCCCGCGCGTCGGTTCGTCGAGGATCAGCAGTTTGGGCCGGGTAACCAACGCGCTGGCAAGCGCCAGCTGATACTGGTCATCGTCGGACATCGCCGCCCCCTTGACCTGACGCAGCGGATACAGCTCCGGCATCAGGTCAAAAATATCACTGCCTACCGCGCCGGTGCCTTCGTGGCCCGCTCGCATCGCTATCTGTAGATTCTCTTCCACCGTCATCTGCGAGAAAATCCGCTTATCCTGCGGCACATAGCCGATACCCATCGCCGCGCGCAGCGGTGGGGAAAGGGTAAGCAGGTCGCGCGGCGGCCCGCTGGCCTCTTGCCAGAACATGGTGCCGCTCTCGATAGCCTGAAAGCCCGCAATACAGTTCACCAGCGTGGTCTTTCCCATGCCCGGTAGACCGAGCACGCAGGTACACTTCCCGGGGGCAAGGTCGAGATTGAGATCCCACAGAATATGCTGATTTCCGTAATAGTGATTCACTGCGCGTAGACTCAACATCGGCATCTCCTTACGTTGTGGCTTAGGGTTTTGCAAATCCCTTGCCAGAACAGAAAAGGCTTTGCGCAATGACCGCATATTTCGGATTTCTACCTAAAAAAGAGGGGAGTGGTTCGCGTTTTTAACCGTGCCGTTGCACTTTGTCAGTGCTGTGAATGAAAGAGGGTGTCGGCTGATGGTGCAGTGATAACGCTGGTTTTGTGAGCGCCATCTCGTTGCGCAACAGCGGGCGTTTTGCATGATTAAAGACAAAAAATAGCGATAAAAAATTTTTCGCGATGACTTTGAGGGGCTCGATTCGTGTTGCGCGAGTGGCAGGGGAGTTGGGCTGCAGACACTTATCCACTATTCCTGTGGATAACCATGTGCATGAGAGTTAGAAAACTTGCGATAGGCTAGAGAAGACGCGGCCTGCACCCAAATTGATGCGAAACGCGGCTTTTCGATATTTCCTTTATTTATCAATGTGTTTAATAAAAGCAATGCCTGTAAGAAAAGTGTCACCGGCTGCCATAAAAGATTCATCACCCTTATTGACAAATGTTAAATACGACAATGTTCTGGGGATAACCCGATCCGCCCGGTGTTTTATCTCGTCACAGCGGAAATTTTCACCGCAGTTGATCGCAGATGACAGCGCTAACACAAATACCCTAATGCGTTACTGTTTTTATATCCAGTGTTTTTTATTGGCAAATTTTGGTGCGACGAGTAGAATTAATCGTCCGCCCGTTTCCCTTCATCAGGTTGTCGTTCATGAGTAAACCGTTCAAAATGCATTCTGCTTTCCGTCCCTCAGGCGACCAGCCCGAGGCCATCCGTCGCCTGGAAGAGGGGCTGGAAGATGGTCTGGCGCATCAAACGCTGCTCGGGGTAACGGGCTCAGGGAAAACGTTTACTATCGCCAACGTGATTGCCGACCTCCAGCGCCCGACCATGCTGCTGGCCCCGAATAAAACTCTCGCCGCGCAGCTGTACGGCGAAATGAAAGAGTTCTTCCCCGATAACGCGGTCGAGTTTTTCGTCTCCTATTACGACTACTACCAGCCGGAAGCCTACGTTCCCAGCTCGGATACCTTTATCGAAAAAGATGCATCGGTGAACGAACACATTGAGCAGATGCGTCTGTCAGCGACCAAAGCGATGCTTGAGCGCCGCGACGTGATCGTAGTGGCCTCGGTGTCTGCCATTTACGGTCTGGGCGACCCTGATCTGTATTTGAAGATGATGCTGCACCTGACGGTGGGCATGATTATCGATCAGCGTTCGATTCTGCGTCGTCTGGCAGAGTTGCAGTACACCCGCAACGATCAGGCATTCCAGCGCGGGACATTCCGCGTGCGCGGGGAAGTTATCGACATTTTCCCGGCCGAATCTGACGACATTGCGCTGCGCGTCGAACTGTTTGACGAAGAGGTTGAACGGCTGTCGCTGTTTGATCCGCTGACCGGGCAGCTGGAATCCACCCTCCAGCGCTTTACCGTCTACCCGAAAACGCACTACGTTACGCCGCGCGAACGCATTGTGCAGGCAATGGAAGAGATCAAAGTTGAGCTGGCAGACCGCCGAAAGGTGCTGCTGGAAAACAACAAACTGCTGGAAGAGCAGCGTATCTCGCAGCGTACCCAGTTCGACCTCGAGATGATGAACGAGCTGGGTTACTGCTCGGGCATTGAAAACTACTCGCGCTATCTCTCCGGGCGTGGGCCGGGCGAGCCACCGCCGACGCTGTTTGATTATCTGCCCGCCGATGGCCTGTTGGTGATCGACGAATCCCACGTTACCGTGCCACAGATTGGCGGCATGTACCGGGGCGACCGCGCGCGTAAAGAGACCCTGGTGGAGTATGGTTTCCGCCTGCCGTCGGCGCTGGACAACCGTCCACTGAAGTTTGAAGAATTTGAAGCCCTGGCGCCGCAAACTATCTACGTATCGGCGACACCGGGTAATTACGAGCTGGAAAAATCCGGCGATGAAGTTGTCGATCAGGTGGTGCGTCCTACCGGTCTGCTGGACCCTGTTATTGAAGTGCGCCCGGTCGGCACCCAGGTGGATGACCTGCTGTCAGAAATTCGTCTGCGCGTAGCGATTAATGAGCGCGTGCTGGTCACTACGCTTACCAAACGCATGGCCGAAGACCTGACCGAATATCTGGAAGAACACGGCGAACGCGTGCGCTACCTGCACTCGGATATCGACACCGTCGAGCGGATGGAGATCATCCGTGATTTGCGCCTTGGCGAGTTTGACGTGCTGGTGGGGATCAACCTGTTAAGGGAAGGTCTTGATATGCCGGAAGTGTCGCTGGTGGCGATTCTGGACGCCGATAAAGAAGGCTTCCTGCGTTCTGAACGTTCGCTTATCCAGACCATCGGTCGTGCGGCGCGTAACATCAACGGCAAGGCAATTCTCTACGCCGACAGAATCACCAACTCAATGGCGAAAGCGATGGGTGAAACCGAGCGTCGTCGTGAGAAGCAGGAGCAGTACAACCTGGAAAACGGCATCGTGCCGCAGGGCCTGAACAAGAAGGTGGTCGATATTCTGTCGTTGGGCGAGAGTCTGGCGAAAACGCGCGGTAAAGGTCGCGGCAAATCGAAAACGGCTGCTCAGACTGAGGCGGCAGAACTGGCGCTGACGCCGAAAGCGTTGCAGCAGAAAATCAGCGAACTCGAAGCGCAGATGATGAAGCACGCGCAAAATCTCGAGTTTGAAGAAGCCGCCGAAGTGCGCGACCGCCTGCATCAGCTGCGCGATCTGTTTATCGCCGCGTCTTAATGTTGCGTTAATCTTTATCGACGACACTGTCTTCAGTTTAATGAGGACAGTGCCATGCAAAAAGACAATTTCTTCACCACGCTGACCGTACTGGTTTCCTTCCTGATTGTGGTTGGCTTCTTCCACCAGTGGATCCTGACATTCTAATCAACGTGAACGGCGTGGAAATTTAACCCACGCTTTCACGCCCGGTCCGGGTTGACGGTTGTGCAAAAAGAACTGCGCGTCGTGCAGCTGTGCGATGCGGGTCACAATGCTTAAACCCAGACCAATACCGCCGTAGCGGCTGTCCATTCGTACGAACGCTTTACTGAGTTCGCCACTTTTAGCTTCATCAATCCCAGGCCCTTCATCTTCTACCGCCATCATCCCGGCATCAATCGTGACCGTAATCGTCGAATTCTCCGGGCTATAGCGATGGGCGTTTTCCACCAGATTGCGCAATAACACCTGCAGCAGCGTGGCATCTCCTGACACCGTGACCTCTTGCTTACCGACAGGCAAGGCTAAGGTTTGTCCGCGCTGGCTGAGCATCGCTTCCAGCTCGTCCTGAATCGGCTCTACCACTTCGACGACCAGCGGCACGCGCTGATAGCTTCCCGCTGAAAATGACTGGCCGACGCGCGCCAGCTGCAAGAGCTGCGAAATACTCTGCGTCATCTGATCCAGACGTTGTAACAGTGGGTCAACCATCACGCGGTTGGATTTCGCCATCAGCTCAAGATGCAGACGCAGCCCGGAGAGCGGGGTACGCAGCTCATGCGCCACATCGGCGGTAAACAGGCGTTCACGCTCTAACGTCTGATTAAGGCGTTCGACCAGTTGATTGATGGCAGAGGTGACGGCATCCACTTCGCTGACCGATTTTGGCAGGTCGATAGGCTTCAGATTATCCGGGGTGCGGCTGTTAAGCTCTTGCTGTAACTCCCACAGCGGACGGGTAATACGCTTGACGGCCTGCAGGGAAATCCACAGCGCCAGACCGATAATCAGCATACTCGGCACCAGCAGGCTGGCGACGGCTTCACGTACTTCGTGTTCAATGTGTTTGCGGTTGTTGTTCCCGTCAATGGCACTTTGTACCAGCAGCTGAATTTGCTCCTGGCTTTCGTGCCACAGCCAGAACACGCTGATCACCTGACACACCAGCAGAATGGCGGCGATTGTCAGCAGCAGCTGACGGCGCATGGTCCACTGCACGTTACGCAGAAACGGCAGACTCATTTATGCATCCTCACTGGTCTTCACCAGCATATAACCAAAACCGCGCACCGTGCGGATCCGCGATTTGCCGATTTTGTCACGCAGGTTATGAATGTGAACCTCGAGGGTGTTGGTCGACGGCTCGTTGTCCCAGCTATAGATATCGTTGTACAGCACTTCGCGATGTACCGGGCTGCCCGCTTTGGCCATCAGGCGCGAGAGCAGGGCGTACTCTTTCGGTGTCAAATCGAGCTGCGTGTCACCGCGAGAAACCAGACGGCGCGTCACATTGAGGCACAAATCACCAATGCTGATTTCGTTGTCGCCCTGATTATTGTGCCGACGCAGCAGGGCGCGCACACGGGCGTTAAGCTCTTCCAACGCAAATGGCTTAACCAGATAGTCATCGGCCCCGGTATCAAGCCCGGTGATCCTGTCCAGCACGGTGTCACGCGCGGTGAGGATCAGCACCGGCAGGCTGATTTTCTCCCGGCGAAGGCGGGCCAGGAAATGTAAGCCGTCTTCGTCCGGTAAGCCGAGGTCAAGCACCATTAGGCCGTAATGCCCGTTGGCAAGGCACAGAGCCGCCTCATGTGCCGTGGTGACGCCATCGCAGACGTAACCTTCACTTTGCATCGCAAGGATCAATCCCTGCAATAATAATGCGTCATCTTCAACCACCAGCACTTTCATTTAATTCGCTCCTCTGCATGGCGCAATAATATCGTCGCTGGTCTGATATTCCCTGGTGTCCACTCCCGCCAAGCCTAGCATGGTTGAGAACAGATTATCCTGCGAATAGTGGTTCGCTTTTGCATGCTCTTTCAGGCAGGAATAATTCACGTTGTAACGCTTCTGATAATCCTCGGACAGCCAGATAAGCATCGGCACGTGTTTCTGCGTATCCGGGGCAATAGACCACGGCAGACCGTGCAGGTACACCCCGTTCTCGCCTAAGGATTCGCCGTGATCGGAGAGATATACGAGGCTGGTGGTAAAGGTGTTCTGTTTCGACTGTAATAATTTGATGGCCTTATCGACAATATAATCCACGTTAACGAGAGTGTTGTCGTAAGTATTCACCAGTTGCTCTTTGGTGCAGTTTTGAATTTCATTGCTGTCACAGGTAGGTGAGAAGGTACGCAATGCTTTGGGATAGCGATGGTAATAGGTCGGGCCGTGGCTGCCGATGGTGTGTAATACGATAACGCCATCGCCTTTCAGATTATTAATATACGCTTCCAGACCCTGGAACAGCACCTCGTCGTCGCATTCGCCGTCCACACATTGGCCCGGCACATTCAGGCGCGTCATGTCCTGATGCGGCACGCGATCGCAGGCCCCTTTACAGCCGCCGTCGTTTTCATTCCACAGCACGTTGATGCCTGCCCGTTGAATCACATCCAGCAGGCCCTCCTGATGCTGCGCCAGCTCCTCCTTGTAACGTGCGCGCGGCATGTTCGAGAACATGCAGGGTACGGAAATCGCGGTGGCGGTGCCGCAGGCGGTTGTGTTCGGGAAATAGACCACGTTGTCCTGCTTCAGGCGCGGGTTGGTTTCACGGGAATAACCGCCGAGGGAGAAGTTTTCCGCCCGCGAGGTTTCGCCCAGCACCAGGATGGTCAGGTTATGACGCGGGCCATTTTTCATCACCGCTTTCTGCGTCGCATCTTCACCGATGCGCACCAGCGGCATGTGTGCCAGGCGGTTATGCGAGTACCAGGAATTCACCGCCACAATGCTGTTGGACGGGTTCAGGGATTTGACCAGCTCTTTGTTATTGCGAAACAGCGAGGCGTAATCTTTATAAAACAGCAGCGCCACCAGCACGATCAGCAGGGCTGAGATGACAATGCTGCCTGCGCGCAGGACGATGCTCCGCCAGGCACTGTGCGGCTTTTTCACCCGGATCCACCAGGCAATCAGCACCGCTAATAGCCCGGATATCATCATTGTCAGCACCATTTTGGTCGACATCAGGGCGAAACTTTCGGCCGGCGTGGTGTCGATAATATTGGTGATCATCGACCGGTCGACAACCACGCCAAAAGTCATAATGAAATACTGCGCGGCGGCGCTGACCAGGATAAACAGGCTGATGACCAGTTTGTCGAGCCACAAAAAAGACGCCAGGGTTACCAGAATATTGATAACGCTAAACAGCACCAGCGGCATGGTGGCGAACACCAGAGCATTGTGCAGCGAATCGACCGGGAGCAGATTAAAGGCTTGTTTATAGTAAACAATATTTAAAAATAGCGAGATGTACAGTGCGAACAGCACCAGAAAAGAGATGTGCCCCATCGCAGGGCGACGCAGGGAAAATCGTGACATCACGGGTATCCAACAGAAAAACATGGCGCCATGATGACCAGGGTGCGTTAAGACAACCTTAAGAAATTAAGGATTGCCTTAACTTTACATCTTAACCTAAAGCCTGAACGGCTTGCTCCAGCGCGTCACGCAGCAGATGCCGGTCATGGCGATAGCGGATATCGCTGGCTTCCAGCGGGACCTGAATCACAACCCGGTCAGACACCTCAGACACGTCGACCATGGGCCCGACGACGACGGCATCAATCACCGGTTTACCCACGTAATGTTCCATCAGCTCAAGCTTGTCTCTCAGCGACAGGCTGGCCGCTGCCGGACTCAGTTCACGCCCCAGGTTGCCGATATAGACCATTGGGGCAGGGGTTCTGCGCAGGGCTTGCGCCATTTCAGCGAGCAATAAAATCGGCATCAGGCTGGTATAAAAACTGCCAGGACCAATCAGGATAAGGTCGGCCTCGGCGATGGCATGTACCGCTTCGCGGGTGGACGGTACCGACGGCGTGAGCAGCAGTTCTTTCGGCGGCAGTTTGAGCTGGTCGATATTAACTTCGCCATAGATTTCATGGCCTTCGTCGTCGATAGCCATTAGGTCCACCGGCACTTCCGACATTGGGATCAGCGAGGCGTCCACCTTCAACAGATTTCTGATCAGGTTGATAGCCTCCAGCGGCCGCACGCTCAGGTGGTCCAGCGACTTTAACATCAGATTTCCGAGGTTATGCCCGGATAACTCGCCGTTACCGCTAAAACGGTACTCGAACATCGCCGAGGCCACGCTCGGTTCGGTGATCAGCTGGTTCAGGCAGTTGCGCATATCTCCCCAGGCAATCCCGCCTTCGGAGCGCCGAATCCGGCCAGTAGACCCGCCGTTATCGGTGGTGGTGACGATACCTGTCAGGCGCGAACCCAGCGAGGAGAGAGAGGACATCACTCGCCCCAGACCGTGCCCGCCGCCAAGGGCGACCACACGATCGAGATCCGCAAAAGTACGATTGCGCATAGAATTCCTTAGAAGAGTCGGTCGTGGCTACCTTAGCGTAACTACCCCTAAAAGACGATGGGCGGATCCCGTCAAAATGACCCATATCAATGCAAAACCCCCATTTATGCGTATTCTGTAGCGAAAGTGCACGATTGGGACGCTATGTATAAGATTATATAGCGTAAGTCGGAAATGGCGAAAGCGTCATTTCCGCGCTACTATCTGCATAACCCGCTTCTGTGTAATCAGAAGCTACACTCTAGCCTTAACGCCTAAGTCCTGTGGATAGGGGGTTCTGGCCGTGACGATGTCACCAGGGTGCAGGAAGAAATGACTGTGCCTCCCGTATTTGGAAAGGTGTATGGCCCCACAACTTACCGATGCTTTCGCACGCAAGTTTTACTATTTGCGCCTGTCGATAACCGATGTTTGCAACTTCCGTTGCACCTACTGCCTGCCTGACGGTTACAAACCGAGCGGCGTCAATAACAACGGCTTTCTCTCCGTCGCTGAAGTGCGCCGCGTGACCCGGGCGTTTTCCGCCATGGGCACCGAAAAAGTGCGCCTGACCGGCGGCGAGCCTTCGCTGCGCCGCGACTTCACCGACATCATCTCGACCGTGCGTGAAAACGACGCTATTCGCCAGATCGCGGTGACCACCAACGGCTACCGTCTGGCGCGCGATGCGCAAAGCTGGCGCGACGCCGGATTAACCCACGTCAACGTCAGCGTCGACAGCCTCGACGCCCGCCAGTTTCAGGCCATCACCGGGCAGGATAAATTCCAGCAGGTGATGGACGGTATCGACGCCGCCTTTGCGGCGGGATTCGCCAAAGTGAAGGTCAACACCGTGCTGATGCGCGATGTGAACCATCACCAGCTCGATACCTTCCTTGAGTGGATTAAACCGCGTCCGATTCAGCTACGTTTTATCGAGTTGATGGAAACAGGCGAGGGCAGCGACCTGTTCCGTAAGCACCATATTTCCGGCATGGTTCTGCGCGATGAACTGCTCAAACGTGGCTGGATCCACCAGATTCGTCAACGCAGCGACGGCCCGGCGCAGGTCTTCTGCCACCCCGATTATGCCGGGGAGATTGGCCTCATCATGCCGTATGAAAAAGACTTCTGCGCCAGCTGCAACCGCCTGCGCGTCTCCTCGACCGGAAAACTGCATCTGTGCCTGTTTGGCGAAGGTGGTGTCGATCTGCGTGATTTACTCGCCGACGATGCGCAGCAGCCTGAACTGGAAGCGCGCATTTCCGCGGCGCTGGCGCAGAAAAAACAGACCCATTTCCTGCATCAGGGCCAGACCGGCATTACTCAGAATCTTTCGTATATCGGTGGCTGAGCCGTTTCAAAATAAGGAGATTGAGAATGAGTCAGGTTAGTGCTGAATTTATCCCGACCCGCATCGCAATTCTTACCGTGTCCAGTCGGCGCGGTGAAGAGGACGACACGTCCGGCCACTATCTGCGCGACAGCGCCCACGATGCAGGCCACCACATTGTCGATAAAGCCATTGTGAAAGAGAACCGCTACGCCATTCGCGCCCAGGTTTCTGCCTGGATCGCCAGCGACGACGTGCAGGTGGTGCTGATCAATGGCGGGACCGGCTTTACCGACGGTGACCAGGTGCCCGAAGCCCTGCTGCCGCTGTTTGACCGTGAAGTCGAAGGCTTTGGCGAAGTGTTCCGCATGCTGTCGTTCGAAGAAATCGGCACTTCAACGCTGCAATCCCGCGCGGTGGCCGGTGTGGCGAACAATACATTGATTTTCGCCATGCCGGGCTCGACCAAAGCGTGCCGCACCGCATGGGAAAATATCATCGCGCCGCAGCTCGATGCGCGTACCCGCCCGTGTAATTTCCACCCTCATTTGAAGAAATAAACCATGTCGCAACTGACGCACATTAACGCCGCCGGTGAAGCCCATATGGTGGATGTCTCCGCCAAAGCGGAAACGGTGCGCGAAGCCCGCGCCGAAGCCTTTGTTACCATGCTCCCGGAAACGCTGGCGATGATTATCGACGGCAGCCATCACAAAGGTGATGTGTTTGCCACCGCCCGCATCGCCGGGATCCAGGCTGCAAAACGCACCTGGGATTTGATCCCGCTCTGCCATCCCCTGATGCTCAGCAAAGTGGAAGTTAATTTACAGGCGCAGCCCGAGCATAACCGGGTGCGCATTGAGTCGCTGTGCCGTCTGACCGGGAAAACCGGGGTTGAAATGGAAGCCCTGACCGCCGCGTCGGTCGCTGCGCTGACCATCTACGACATGTGCAAAGCGGTACAGAAGGATATGGTGATTGGCCCGCTGCGCCTGTTGGCGAAAAGCGGCGGCAAATCCGGAGATTTCAGGGCAGACACGCATGATTAATATTCTCTTTTTTGCTCAGGTGCGCGAGCTGGTGGGCACCGACCGCCTGACGCTGGACACTGACGCCACTACCGTAGAACAACTGCGACAGCAGCTGGCCGCGCAGGATTCGCGCTGGGCGCTGGCGCTGGAAGAGGGCAAGCTGTTGACCGCGGTCAATCAGACCTTAGTCAGCCCCGACCATCCCATTGTGGCAGGTGATGAAGTGGCGTTTTTCCCGCCGGTGACAGGGGGCTAATCATGAGCGACACGCTTATCCGTGTGGAAAATGCCCGTTTTAACGTTGGCACCGAATACGCCTGGCTCGCCGAACGCGACGAAGACGGCGCGGTGGTGACCTTTACCGGCAAAGTCCGCAATCATAATCTGGGCGATAGCGTCAAGGCGTTGACCCTGGAGCACTATCCCGGCATGACCGAAAAAGCGCTGGCGGAAATCGTGGCAGAAGCGCGTGACCGCTGGCCGTTAGGGCGAGTGAGCGTGGTTCACCGCATCGGTGAAATGTGGCCTGGCGAGGAAATCGTCTTTGTCGGGGTCACCAGCGTGCATCGCGGCAGCGCATTTGCCGCCGGGGAGTTCATCATGGATTACCTGAAAACCCGCGCCCCGTTCTGGAAACGCGAAGCCACGCCGGAAGGCGACCGCTGGGTCGAGTCCCGCGACAGCGACCACGAAGCGGCAAAGCGCTGGTAAAACGCGTTTATTGACGATGAGTGTATTGCGCTTGTGGTACGCTTACTAAACACACACCTTTATTTGAGGGTTTCATCATGGACCGATACTCGCGTCCCAATTCAATTGTTCAGGCACGTTCTGGACTGCAGACCTACATGGCACAGGTCTATGGCTGGATGACCTGTGGACTGCTGCTCACGGCGTTTGTGGCATGGTTTGCTGCCAACACCCCGGCAGTGATGATGTTCGTCTTCTCCAGTAAAATTACCTTCTTTGGCCTGATCATCGCCCAGCTGGCGCTGGTGTTCGTGCTGTCAGGTATGGTGCAGCGACTGAGTGCAGGGATGGCGACCACCCTGTTTATGCTCTATTCGGCGCTAACCGGGTTGACGCTTTCCAGTATTTTCATCGCCTATACCTACAGCTCCATTGCCAGCACCTTTATCGTGACGGCGGGGATGTTTGGCGCGATGAGCCTGTACGGCTACACCACCAAGCGCGACCTGACCGGCATGGGTAAAATGCTGTTTATGGCGCTGATTGGTATTCTGCTGGCATCACTGGTTAACATCTGGCTGAAGAGCACGCCGCTGATGTGGGCCGTGACCTATATCGGCGTGGTGGTGTTTGTCGGCCTGACGGCCTATGACACCCAGAAGCTGAAGGCGATTGGTGAGCAAATCGATACCCGCGACAGCAGCAACCTGCGCAAATATGCCATTCTCGGTGCGCTGACGCTGTACCTTGATTTCATCAACCTGTTCCTGATGCTGCTGCGCATCATGGGCAACCGCCGCTAGACTGTTAAACGCCCTCTCCCAATGGGGAGAGGGCCGGGGTGAGGGGATAACTACTCTGCCATCGCCCTCTGATTTTTCGCCTTCATTTTCTTCGCCCGACTCTCCAGCACCAAATAGCCTACCGTGGCCAGCGCCAGCGGAATAAAGAAATAGAGCATACGATATGCCAGCAGCGCCGCGATGATGGTGCCCTGTGACGCATGTTCCCCTGCCAGCAATGCGATAAACACCGCTTCAAGAACGCCAATGCCCGCCGGAATATGCACGATGACCCCGGCGATACTGCTCACCAGCAGTACCCCCAACACGAAGAAATAATTCACCTGTTGGCTGAGCAGCAGCCAGATAATCGCCCCCATCGCCATCCAGTTGGCGCTGGAAATCAGCATTTGCAGCAGCGCGAATCGCCATGACGGCAGCACCAGTTTCTGCCCTTTGATGGTCAGATGGCGGCGTTTAGCGAAGGCGCAGGCCCACAGGTAAAGGGCAATCAGCAACAGCAGACAGCCGCCAATAATCCGCAGGGTCGTGTCACTGATGTACCAGTGCGCGGGCAGGTCGACCACGCCAATACTGAAAATGACCCCGCCGAGGAGAATATAACCGAGCCAGTTGGTCGTTATGCTCAGGGAGAAAATGCGGGTAATGGTGCCGCCCGGCAGGCCGAGTCGTGAATAGAGGCGATAGCGCATCCCAATGCCGCCTACCCACGTGCTCAGCGTCAGATTAAACGCATAGCAGATACACGACACCAGCATGACCTGCCGCTTCGCCAGTTTATGTCCGCAGTAGGCGCGGCCGAGCAAATCGTAACAGCCGTACAGTAAATAGCTGACGACAACCAGCCCCACGGCGCTGAGCAGGGCGGTGCGGTTGTAATCGCGGATGACCTTCCACACTTCCTGCCAGTCGACCTTCTGCGCATAAATAACCAGCAGCACCGCGACGGCAATGAAGAACAGCCAGGTGAGGATTTTTTTCGCCTTATGCCAGCGTGGGTGAGGGTGGCTCATCAGGGCTTAACCCCCGTATTTTCGGCATCGATGCGATCCTGGGTTTCCAGCGTGGTTTGCACCGGCGGGTCAACCTGGGCCAGCTTCGGCGTGTGGGCAGGCAGCCAGCCCACCATCGCCGGGAAGTGGCGCAGGAAGTGAAACGCCAGCACGCTTTTACCCAGATTCCACCAGCTGCGTTTTGGCACCATAGCGCTGTCTACCCGCAGACAATCCTGTTGAATCAGGGCATTCAAATTGTCGCGCAGGGACTGATTAAACGTGCGGTCGTGAATAATAAGATTGGCTTCCAGATTGAGCGACAGGCTTAGCGGGTCGAGATTACTGGAACCCACCGTCGCCCAGTGATCGTCCATCAGCGCAACTTTGCCGTGCAGCGGGCGGCGTTTGTATTCAAAAATCTGTACCCCACCTTTGAGTAAATACCGATACAGCAGGCGCGCACCGACTTTAACAATCGGCATGTCCGGCTCGCCCTGGACCACCAGTTTAACCCGCACCCCACGCCGGGCGGCATTGCGCATCGCGTGCAACAGACGGTAGCCCGGGAAAAAATAGGCGTTGGCGATGATCACTTCATGGCGGGCGTTAGCCAGCATTTTCAGGTAGTGACGTTCAATATCATCCCGATGCTCATGGTTGTCGCGCCAGACAAACAGCGTCTGTGCCTCGCCGGGAGCACGGTTTTCTTCCGCGCGATGGCGGCGTCGCCAGAAGTGTCTGGCCTCAGCATGACCGGGTAAGTTATCCAGCTCGAACTGTAGAATATCCTGTACGACCGGGCCTTCGACGCGCACGGCGTAATCCTGTTTGGCCTCCGGACCGTAGTCCGACATATGCTCGGCGGAGTAATTAATCCCGCCCACGAACGCCACTGCGGCGTCGATCACCACAATTTTGCGGTGCATTCGGCGGAACAGATTGGTGCGCAGCCCAAACAGGCGAGGGCGCGGATCGTAATAGCGGAACACCACGCCTGCCGCCGTCAGTTCGCCAACGAAACGATCGCTCAGGTCAGGCGAACCGTAGCCGTCGAGCAACACTTCAATACTCACTCCGCGCCGGGCGGCAGTGAGCAACGCCTCGTGCAGTTGCCAACCGACACTGTCCTCGAACCAGATAAAGGTTTCGAGAATGATTTTACTTTCTGCTTTCGCAATGGCGCTGAAAACAGCCGGATAATACTGGTCGCCGTTTTCCAGCAGCTGAATTTGATTACCTTCACGCCAACCGCATTTCATAAATGGATCTCCGCGCTCAACGGTGCATGGTCAGAGAGATGTCGCCACTCCCGAAGCGGCAGCGCCGTCGGGCTGCTGGCGTGCGCATTTTTGACATAGATTCTGTCGAGGCGCAGCAGCGGGAAGCGAACCGGGAAGGTGCGAACCGGGCGGCCTGAGGCAAGGGTGAAAACTTCCTCCAGCCCGGCCTGACGGTTTAACGGCAGGTTAGCCTGCTGCCGCCAGTCGTTGAAATCCCCGGCCACCACCACCGGCTCGTTGTCCGGCAGGCTGTTCACCCAGTCGCTCAACATGGTTAACTGCGCCTGACGATGGGCTTCACGCAGCCCCAGATGCACGCAGATTACATGAACCGGCGTTGACAACTCGGGGGGAAGAATACGGCAGTACAGCAGGCCACGCTTTTCACTTTCACCGACGGAAATGTCCCGATTTTCATAATGTTCGATCGGGAAACGTGACAGCACCGCATTGCCGTGATGGCCCTCGGGATAGACCGCGTTACGCCCGTAGGCGTAGTCACTCCACAGGGTATCGGCAAGAAATTCATAATGGCTGGTGTTCGGCCAGTTTTCGACCCGAAGAGACAAAGCATCATGCGCGCCCAGCACTTCCTGCAGGCACACAATATCGGCGCCAACGGCTCGCACCGCGTCGCGAAGCTCGGGCAAAATAAAGCGGCGATTGAACGCGGTAAAGCCTTTGTGTGTGTTGATAGTCAGAATCTTTAATGAAAAATGTGGCGACGGTTTAGTCATATTTCCCCTGTCCGCTTCTCTGTCCTGAATGAAATAGTGTAGTAGCCGTCACAAAAAGGTGCGGTGTTACGGAATTTTCCGTAAAGTCCGGTACTCTCAGTTACAGTTGAAAATGCTTCAGGAGAGAAGACATGAAGTGGCAACAACGAATTCGTGTCGCAACCGGGCTAAGCTGCTGGCAGATTATTTTGCATTTGCTGGTGGTTGCAGTTCTGGTGATGGGCTGGATGAGCCGGACGCTGGTGCAGGTGGGGCTAGGGCTCTGCGTGCTTTATGTGGTCACGGTGGTGCTGATGCTGGCCCTGCAACGCCACCACGAAGAGCGCTGGCGTGACATCGGCGATTTTCTCGAAGAGTTAACCACCACCTGGTACTTCGGTGCGGCGGTGATTGTTCTCTGGCTGCTGTCTCGCGTGCTGCACAACAATGTGCTGCTGGCGCTGGCAGGCGTCGTTATCCTTGCCGGGCCCGCCTTGCTGTCGGTGCTTATCAAAGAGAAAAAGCGCGTTCCAAAAAAATTCAGATGGCATTGAGTCGGCAACAAGGACTACGCCACGTTACGCCGAAACATCGCGTACGCCACTGAGCCGGTCGTGGTCGCTATTACCAGTAGCGGCCACAGGCTTTGCCAGACGATATCGAAGCTGGCGTCCTTCAGGTAAATCTGCTTAGTAATATCCGTAAAGTGTCTGATCGGGTTAATCCACGTCACATTCTGTAGCCACACTGGCATATTCTCCACGGGCGATACATACCCCGACAGCAAAATCGCGGGCATCATAAACACAAATACCCCGATAAACGCCTGCTGCTGTGTCTCGCACAGGGAAGAGATCAGCAAACCAAATCCTACCAGCGACAATCCGTACACCAGCATCGTGAAGTAAAACAGCAACAACGAACCGGCAAATGGAATGTCATAGGCAAATATCCCGACCGCCAGCACGATAGTGGCCTGGAAAGTGGCAACAATCAGCGCCGGAACCGCTTTGCCGACGAAAATCTGCCAGGTCGCCAGCGGCGACACCAGCAGTTGATCGAGGGTGCCCTGTTCGCGTTCGCGGGCGACCGACAGCGAGGTGACAATCATCACCCCGATGGTGGTGATCATCGCAATCAGTGACGGCACCACAAACCATTTGTAATCCAGGTTCGGGTTATACCAGTTGCGCACCACCAGCTCGCTGTTATTCGGTTTCGGTTTGCCGTCGAGCAACTCCTGCTGGTAATCCTCCACGATGCGCTGCACATAGTTGGCGGCAATCTGCGCGCTATTAGAGTTACGTCCGTCGAGCAACAGCTGCATCGGCGCGGTCTGCCCGCTATCAATATTGCGCGAGAAATCCGTCGGGAAGCGCACCAGCAGCAGCGCCTTTTGCGTGTCGATGGTGGGCTGGATCTCCTGCGGACTGTGCAACAGCAGCACGTGGGTAAAGGCTTTAGCGCGGGCGAAACGCTGGGTGAGCTCAACCGCGTGCTTGCCGCTGTCCTCGCTGTAAATTGCGATGGTGGCGTTGGTCACTTCGAGGGTGGCGGCGAACGGGAACAGCAGCACCTGAATCAGTACCGGCATAATCAGGATTGCGCGGGTCTGCGGCTCGCGCAGCAGCGACTGCAGCTCTTTTCGAATCAGCGTCCATAAGCGATGAAACATGCCCTCTCCTTAGTCCAGCCGACGTTTGGTTTTCAGCCACGTCAGGCCGATAAACATCACCGCCGAGGCAATCAAAAACAGAGTGTTGATAATCAACACCACCGGAATGTTGCCTGCCAAAAACAGGCTTTGCAGGGTGCTGACAAAATAGCGGGCCGGGATAACGTAGGTCACCACCCGAATGGCCGCGGGCATACTGTCTATCTGGAAAATAAACCCGGACAGCATAATGGACGGCAGAAACGCGGCGTTGAGCGCCACCTGGGCGGCGTTAAACTGGTTGCGGGTGATGGTTGATATCAGCAGCCCCATCCCCAGGGTGCTGAGCAAAAACAGGCTGGTAATCACAAACAGCACCAGCAGCGACCCGCGGAAGGGCACGCCCATGATGAATACCGACACCAGCATACACAGCCCCATCGCCAGCATCCCAAGGAAGTAATACGGAATCAGCTTGCACAGCAGCAGTTCGGCGCGGGTGACTTCCGTCGACAGCAGCGCCTCCATGGTGCCGCGCTCCCATTCACGGGCGACCACCAGTGAGGTCAGAATCGCACCGATCACCGTCATAATAATGGTTATCGCCCCCGGGATAATGAAGTGCTGGCTGATCGCCGCCGGGTTAAACCAGTAGCGCATCTGCACGTCAATCAGCGGTTCAAAGGATTCGCCCCGGTCTTCGGCACGTTGCATCTGCCAGATTTGCCAGATGCCCTGCACGTATCCCTGCACAAAGTTGGCGGTATTCGGTTCGCTGCCGTCGGTGATGACCTGTAGCGGCGCGGTGTCGCCCGGCCGGGCCATCTGCGCGGCGAAGTTCACCGGGATAACCACCAGGCCACGAATGCGCCCGGCCTGCATCTTCTGGATTAAATTCTGGCGATTGTCGCTAATGGTCGCGTCGATATACGGTGAGCCGGTCATGGCGTGGGCGAAATCCAGCGCCTCTTCGCTTTGCTGCTCCAGCAAAATACCGACCCGGAGCTTGCTGGAGTCGAGGTTAATCCCGTAGCCGAAGATGAAGAGCAGCAGCAGCGGGATCACTACTGCGATAAGCCAGCTGCTGGGGTCACGGATGATTTGCCGCGTTTCCTTCACGCACAGGGCGCGGACCCGCCGCCACGACAGAACGCTACCGGACATCGTGATGCTCCTTATCCCAGTCGTTAATCAGGGTGATGAACGCCTGTTCCATGGTCGGATCGGCGGTCTCATCATCCGCGGCCTGCGCTTTGAGGTCATCCGGTGTACCGCTGGCGATCAGCTTGCCGCGATACACCAGCCCGATGCGGTCACAATATTCTGCCTCATCCATAAAGTGGGTGGTCACCATCACGGTAACGCCTTTTTCCACCATGCTGTTGATGTGTAGCCAGAATTCACGGCGGGTGATCGGGTCGACGCCGGAGGTTGGTTCGTCGAGAAACAGAATGTCCGGCTCGTGCATCAGCGAGCAGGCCAGCGCCAGACGCTGCTTATAGCCGAGGGGCAAATCATCGGTAGCATGGTCGGCGATGCTTTTCAGGCCGAAGGCCTCGCTCATCCGTTCAATTTTCTCTGCCTGCGCTTTGCCGCGCAGGCCATACACTCCGGAGAAGAAACGCAGGTTTTGCACCACCGTCAGATTGCCGTACAACGAGAACTTCTGCGCCATATAGCCCAAATGCTGACGGGCCTTACCGGAGCTGACTTTGAGATCCATATCCAGCACCAGCGCTTTGCCGGAGGTGGGCACCAGCAGGCCGCACATCATTTTAAAGGTGGTGGACTTGCCCGCGCCGTTCGGGCCGAGCAGGCCAAAAATCTCACCGCGCTTGACGGCAAAGTTCACATGGTCGGTCGCGGCGAAATCGCCAAACTTCTTGGTCAGCTCTTTGGCTTCAATCACCGTTTCGCCCGGTTTGCCGTCAACGGTGTGCAGAATCGCCGCCAGTGGGGATTCAGAGGTGCCCGCGCCGCCGAGCAAATCAATAAACGCATCTTCAAAACGCGGGGCGGTTTCGTCGATGATGACTTCCGGCATCCCGTCCGCGTGACGAATCGTGTCTGCGGTGGCGTCCTTGGTGAGGATCAGGCGTACCGACCGCCCCTGGATCATACCGTCGCTGACCTGGGGCAGCTTCAGCGCCCGTTGCAGCAATTTACGGTTATTCTCCGCCGGGCTGCTCATCAGGAAACTGCGTCCGCGCATGGTGTCGGTCAGCGCCTTCGGCTCGCCCTGATACAACAGCTCGCCCTCGTTCATCAGCAGCACATCCCGGCACTGTTCCGCCTCATCGAGATAGGAAGTGCTCCACAGGATCAGCATCCCATCCCCCGCCAGTTCGTGAACCATTTGCCACAGTTCGCGGCGTGAGATCGGGTCCACGCCAACCCCGGGTTCATCAAGCAACAGCACTTTGGGTTCGCCGACCAGGGTACAGGCCAGGCCCAGCTTTTGTTTCATGCCGCCGGAGAGTTTTCCCGCCAGCCGCCCGGTGAATGGACCAAGTGAGGTAAATTCCAGCAGACGGGCAAAGGTTTTTTCCCGCACCTCACCGGTGACGCTGCGCAAATCGGCGTACAGCGTCAGGTTTTCCATCACCGTCAAATCTTCATACAGTCCGAACTTCTGTGGCATATAGCCGAGCACCGCATGTAGGGCGCTGTTGTCATTGATCGGGTCATAGCCAATCACGCTGACCTGGCCTTCATCAGGCTTCAACAGCCCGGCGAGCATGCGCATCAGGGTCGTTTTTCCCGCGCCGTCCGGACCAACCAGCCCGGTGACATAACCGGGCTGAATGGTGCAATCCAGCCGGGCGACCGCAGGCTTATCCATGCCAGCAAAGCGTTTGATAAGCCCGTCGAGCTTAATCCCCGCTTCACTCATGCGTGTCTCCTTGCGGGAAAGTGACCGTGACCGGCATCCCCTGACGCAGCGCGTCGTCGGCATCGGTGACGATAATGCGCAGGCGATACACCAGGTCGGTACGCAGGTCCGGGGTTTCCACTGTTTTCGGCGTGAATTCGGCGGTCGGCGACACGAAGCCAATTTTGCCGTGATACGGTTTATCCGGGCGGCCATCGGTATACAGCAGCAGCTCACGACCCGGCTGGGCCTGATTCAGATGGCTTTCATCCACGTAGGCGCGGACCCACACCGGGCGAGTCAGCGACAGCGTCAGCACGGTGCTGCCTGCGTTCAACATACTGCCTGGCTCCACGGCACGGGTGAGAATGGTGCCATCGGAAGGGGCAATAAGCGTGGTGTCCTGCAAATCCAATTGGGACTGCGCGAGTTGAGCCTGAGCCTGCTCGAGGCTGGCTTTGGCCTGGGCGATTTCCTGCGGACGGTTACCGGCATGGTACTGACTGAGCTTGTCCTGGGCCGACTTCAGCGTGGCCTGCGCCTGATCCCGCGAGGAACGGGCGTTTTCTAAATCGTTGGCAGAAATGGTGCGGCTTTTCCACAGCCCCAGTTGGCGCTGATAAAAGTTCTGCGCATAGTCATAGGCCGCCTTCGCCTGGCGCACCGCGGCTTCGGTCTGAGCAATTTCCTCATCGCGATAACCCGCCAGCAGCAGATCGTATTTGGCCTGCGCGGCGGCGACGTTGGCCTCGGCCTGCATCAACGCATTTTGGTATGGGGCATGGTCGATTTCACCCAGCGTTTGGCCTTTTTTCACCGCATCGCCTTCATCGACCTGTAATGCCTGCAAACGGCCGCCGACGCGGAAACTCATATTCACCGTGCGAATATCGACGTTGCCGTACAGCGTCAGGCCAGCGTCCTTTCGACTCTGATACCAGATTGCTCCTCCGGCAATCGCGGCAACAATTATCAAAACCACCAAAATAATGGCGATGGGTTTCTTCATGACGTCAACTCCCTGGAGATAGTCCGTTCAGCAAGAGATCGATATGGCAGGTAATCACCTGAAAAATACGTTCCGTTTTTTCTGCATCAAACTGCGTCCAGCCGGTGCGCAGCAGGATGGTTTCGCGTCCCAGACGGAAGGCGAGGATCTCCCCGAGCAGGGCGTGGGTATGCAGAATGGTATCGGTATCCGTCGCATCACGCCCGGTATAGGCCGCGACCAGTTGCGTCAGATGCCCGTGCAGGGGGGAAATAACCTGATCGTGAATCAGTTGATAGGCCGGGGAGGGCGAAAGTTGCTCCCGCGAGATAAACTTACTCAGGTTGACCGTTTCATCCTGGGTCAACAATAGGATCATATTTTTGCTGGCCTGTAGAATCAGCGTGCGAATGGCGGCTTTATCCGGCGCGGGCTGGCTGAGTAATTGCTCAGCAGCGTCGGCATGGGGGCGGAAGTTCACCCCGATAAAATCGGCAATCCACTGGGCGCAGGCGAGATACAAATCCTCTTTCGATCCGAAATAATAGGGGATTGCAGCAATATTTTGCCCGGCGAGGCTGGCGATATCGCGGGTGGTCGCATGCAGGCCATATTCGCCAAACTGCGCAATTGCCGCGGCAATCAGCTGGTTCTTGGCCTGTTCGCCCTTGCTGGTGATCGGCGTGGTATTCATCGCGCCTCTAAAATTAATCAATCGATTGATTAAGATTATGACTGAATTTTAACCTTGTCCACCCGGGCCGATAAATAATTTCGTAGAAAAAGAGATGAGGGATATTTTATGCGGTGTGTCACAAAAACTGCTACACTCCGCCCCTTGCTGACATTATCGTTTTTGTCTTGTCGTATACCCACTATCACCCTGAAAACGATACCTGTCATGGTCGGGGCGGTTCGGAGTTGTTATGTCTTTTGAAACCCTTGGCCTGAATGCCGAGATCCTGCGTGCTGTCGAAGAGCAGGGTTATCGCCAGCCGACCCCTATCCAGCAACAAGCTATTCCTGCCGTCCTGCAAGGCCGCGACCTGATGGCCAGCGCGCAGACCGGTACCGGCAAAACCGCAGGCTTCACCCTGCCGCTGCTGCAACTGCTGTCGCAGACTGAACCGCATGCCAAAGGCCGTCGTCCAGTGCGGGCGCTGATCCTCACCCCGACCCGCGAACTGGCGGCTCAGGTGGGCGAAAACGTGCGTGAGTACAGCCAATATCTGAATCTTCGTTCGATGGTCGTTTTCGGCGGCGTGAGCATTAACCCGCAGATGATGAAACTGCGCGGCGGTGTTGACGTGCTGGTCGCGACCCCGGGTCGTTTGCTTGACCTGGAACACCAGCGTGCCGTGAGCCTCGATAAAGTCGAAATTCTGGTGCTGGACGAAGCCGACCGTATGCTGGACATGGGCTTTATCCACGACATTCGTCGCGTGCTGGCGAAGCTGCCTGCTAAGCGTCAGAACCTGCTGTTCTCCGCCACCTTCTCTGATGAAATCAAATCGCTGGCCTCCAAGCTGCTGCACAACCCGCTGGAAGTGGAAGTGGCACGCCGCAACACCGCCTCCGAGCAGATCACCCAGCACGTGCATTTCGTTGATAAGAAGCGCAAGCGGGAACTGCTGTCCCAGATGATTGGCGAAGGCGACTGGAAACAGGTGCTGGTCTTCACCCGTACCAAACACGGGGCTAACCACCTGGCCGAACAGCTGAATAAAGACGGCATTCGCAGCGCCGCTATCCACGGGAACAAGAGTCAAGGGGCCCGTACTCGCGCCCTGGCAGACTTCAAATCCGGTGACCTGCGTGTGCTGGTGGCGACCGATATCGCCGCGCGCGGCCTGGATATCGAAGAACTGCCGCACGTGGTGAACTACGAGTTGCCGAACGTGCCGGAAGATTACGTTCACCGTATCGGCCGTACCGGTCGTGCAGCGGCCACCGGTGAAGCGCTGTCGCTGGTCTGCGTCGATGAGCACAAATTACTGCGCGACATCGAACGCCTGCTGAAGAAAGAGATCCCTCGTATTGCCCTCCCAGGCTATGAGGTGGACCCAAGCATTCAGGCCGAGCCTATCATCAATGGTCGTCAGGGCCGTGGCGGTGGCGGTGGTCGTGGTCAGAGCCAACCGCGTCGCAGCGACAAACCTGCGGGCAATGGTCAGGCGCGCCGCAGCGATAAGCCCGCAGCCGGTAACGGTCAGTCTCGCCGCAGCGAAGGTGAACAGCCACGCCGCGCCGCCGATGGTGCCGCCGCCCGTCGTCGTCGTCCGCGCAAGCCTGCTGCCGCGCAGTAAGCTTCACGAGCAGTAATTTACGAGAATGGCCGCAAACGCGGCCATTTTTTTGGTTCATCGCGCCTTACCGGGGAACGCTGCTTTTATCTTCATAAAAAAGTAGTCGTTATCCCGGTACCCGTATGCCATTCGTTTTATCACTTTGATCCTGTTGTTCATTCCCTCAAGTACGCTGGTATTCAGACGATGCGTGGCACTCGCGATTATGC